>NZ_JAPFCD010000029.1:0-62900 GCF_026153155.1 Photorhabdus aballayi
TTCATCTAAAGCATCCATAATGAGTAACTTGTTCTTTGAAATTTGGCTTAATATAGTGTTATGTACTAAAAATATACAATTGAAATTATAAGTCAAGGTTTATTTTTACTTGTAAGGGGATTTTTTTAGTGTGTGTTAAAACGTAGATTATTGGCAAAATCCGTTATAAATCTTCTTCAATGCAAATACTAATTGTCCGTTTATTTTCTGGATGTGTTTTTGTCTTTCGGAAAAATAAGGTGTAATTATTTATCTATAAATTAATACTTTAATTTTCTGGTGAATTGAATGTTATTAACATAAATATAATTAATTGATGCTTTGATAAGGTTTTTATTATTATGTGAATGCAAATTAAAAACTCATCTAAATAAATAGCTTTTATTGAGTGGTTGTTGTAAATATAATATTTCCTCGTTTCTTCTTTTCTGGTATTTGATTCTTTAGGCGCATTATATTAATGCATTCGGTAAAGATTTTCCTGAGAAAATCTGGGAAGATGTTTTTTGTAACTGGGTTGCGGGTTTTCTAGAGATATTATAGCGTTGACAATGAGTGGCGATGACTAACTGATAAGACAGAGAAACAGATTGTGGCAAAGAAAGAAAAACGGCCTCATCATGATGCCTTATTCAAACATTTTTTAACCCAGCCTGAAACGGCCAGGGAATTTTTATCCCTTTATCTGCCCGAAGAGGTCCAGTCGTTGTGTGATTTGGCCACATTAAAACTGGAGCCTGGCAGTTTTGTGGACCGGCATTTACGCCAACTGCACAGTGATGTGCTGTACTCGGTTGAAACGGTTCAGGGACAGGGTTATATCTATTGCCTGATTGAACATCAGTCCACCCCTGACCCGTTGATGGCCTGGCGGTTGATGTATTACGCCATGTCAGCGATGGCGGCTCACCTGAAAAAAGGCCATACTGAACTCCCTTTGGTGGCGCCTTTGTTGTTTTATCATGGTGAGGTTCGTCCTTATCCTTACTCAAACCGGTGGCTGGATTGCTTTACGCTCCCTGAACAGGCTGCTCGCTTATACCGTCAGGCGTTTCCGTTGGTGGACGTCAGTGTACTCAGCGATGAAGAAATCCTGACACATAAAGGGGTTGCGCTGATGGAGTTGGTGCAAAAACATATCCGCTGCCGGGATATGCTGGAATGGGTCCCCCAATTGGTGGAACTCTTGAATGCGGGGTATAATACAACCGAGCAGCGCAATGTGGTGTTAAGCTATATTTTACTGAATGGACATACGCTGGATCTCTCCCAATTTGTCCATCAACTGATTGAACAATCTCCGGAGCATGAAACAATGTTGATGACTATTGCAGAACAGCTTGAACAAAAAGGGCTTGAGCGAGGTATTGAGCAAGGTATTGAGCAAGGTATTGAGCAAGGTATTGAACTAGGCCGAGAGAAAGGTAAGCTGGAAACGGCTCAAGCCTTATTACGGCATGGCGTCAGCCTGGATATTATTGTCACCAGTACCGGACTGAGCCGGGATAAAATTGAAGCGTTAAAGCATTAAATTAATCTTCTCTTTATACAGCAAAATGCCGATATTCAAGATCGGCATTTTTGTTCTTATTCAAAGTGATGGCTACACAGGGGATTTTTACGTTTACCGGGCGAAGTTGAAACCGGTCAGACTGAAGCAACAATCTCCGGAGCATGAAACGATGTTGATGACTATTGCAGAACAGCTTGAACAAAAAGGGCTTGAGCGAGGTATTGAGCAAGGCCAAACAGAAGACCGAGAGGAAGGTAAGCTGGAAACGGCTCGCGCCTTATTACGACATGGCGTCAGTCTGGCCTATTTGGCAAAGATTTTCTATTGATTCTGTCAATGAGCATCCGTCAGATATTAGACCTTGCTTCTTTCCTTTTAGTATTAATTATATGATATTAGACATCTTTATATCCGTAGGAAATTAATAATTATCCACTAACTATGACTTTTCTTAATATCAAATTCATTAAATTATTTAATTTAATTTGGATTTCAATATACAGCCTTATGACCATAACTTTCCAAAATGTTTTTCACTCTCTCCATTGCCTCTTTTGCCGGCGGTTTCACACCTTCCAACTGGTATTCCTCCCCCATAGTCGTCCATTTATGTTTACCGAGTTCGTGATAAGGCAGAAGTTCGATTTTTTCAATATTTTGCATATCTTTGGTAAATTCACCTAGCTTATGAGCGGATTCATCGTCATCGGACCAGCCTGGAACCACAACGTAACGAATCCAGGTTTTCTGGTTACGTTTAGCCAGATAGCGGGCAAATTCCAAAGTGCGATGATTGGAAACACCGACTAATTTTTGATGGATTTCATCGTTAAGTTGCTTCAAATCGAGCATAACGAGATCTGTTGCATCCATTAATTCATCAATAACCGGACCATAGCGGCGGACAAATCCATTAGTATCAAGACAAGTATGAATCCCTTCGGCGCGACAGGCTCTGAACCAGTCACGTACAAATTCAGCTTGCAGAACGGCTTCGCCACCCGATGCAGTAACCCCTCCACCAGAAGCGTTCATAAAATGACGATAGGTTGTCGCTTCTTTTATCAATTCTTCAACAGTTACGTCTTTGCCGCCGTGGGTATCCCATGTATCGCGGTTATGGCAATAGAGACAGCGCATCAGGCAACCTTGAAAGAAAACAATAAACCGGATACCGGGGCCATCAACGGTGCCACAGGATTCGAAAGAGTGGATACGACCAAGTACGGACATAACAGGTTTGCTCCAAAACTGGCAGGATAAACGAATATAGGCCCCAGAATTCAGGGCCTTTGCTAACAAATTATTACATAGATTGGGTGAAGGTACGGGTGATCACATCCTGTTGTTGCTCTTTAGTCAATGAGTTGAAACGCACGGCATAACCCGATACCCGGATGGTTAGCTGAGGGTATTTCTCCGGGTTTTCCATGGCATCAAGTAGCATGTCACGGTTCATCACGTTGACGTTCAGATGCTGACCCCCTTCAGTTTCTGCTTCATGGTGGAAATAACCATCCAGCAAACCAGTCAGGTTAGTTTTGCGTGTTTCATCATCTTTGCCTAACGCGTTTGGTACGATAGAGAAGGTATAAGAGATACCATCTTTTGCATAGGCGAAGGGCAGTTTAGCTACAGAAGTTAAAGAAGCGACAGCGCCTTTTTGATCGCGGCCATGCATTGGATTGGCTCCGGGTCCAAATGGCGCGCCAGCGCGACGCCCGTCGGGGGTGTTGCCGGTTTTTTTACCATATACCACGTTAGAGGTGATGGTCAGAACGGATTGTGTCGGTACCGCGTTACGATAAGTATTTAGTTTCTGGATTTTTTTCATGAAACGTTCAACCAGATCACAGGCGATATCATCGACGCGTGAGTCGTTGTTACCAAATTGTGGGTATTCACCTTCAATCTTGAAGTCAATCGCTAAACCATCTTCATCACGAATTGGTGTCACTTTGGCATATTTGATGGCAGACAACGAGTCAGCGGCGACAGACAAACCAGCAATGCCACAGGCCATAGTACGGTAAACATCACGGTCGTGCAGCGCCATCAGTGCAGCTTCATAGCTATATTTATCATGCATATAGTGAATGATGTTTAGTGCGGTAACATACTGTTTTGCCAGCCAATCCATAAAGTGGTCCATGCGGGCCAGCACCTTGTCGTAATCCAGCACTGCATCTTTCATGGGCTCTTCTTTCGGGCCAACCTGCATTTTCAGCTTTTCATCCACGCCACCGTTAATGGCGTACAGCATAGTTTTAGCCAGATTCGCGCGGGCGCCGAAGAATTGCATCTGTTTACCCACAATCATCGGGCTGACACAACAAGCAATAGCGTAGTCATCGTTGTTGAAGTCAGGGCGCATCAGATCATCGTTTTCATACTGTAAAGATGAGGTGTCGATGGAAACTTTCGCCGCGAATTTTTTGAAATTTATCGGCAGTTTTTCGGACCACAGGATGGTCATATTGGGTTCTGGTGATGGACCCATCGTGTATAGGGTATTCAGGAAACGGAAGCTGTTTTTAGTCACCAGTGTGCGGTTATCCAATCCCATACCCGCCAGAGACTCTGTTGCCCAGATTGGGTCACCGGAGAACAGTTCGTCATATTCAGGGGTACGCAGGAAACGAACCATGCGTAGTTTCATCACCAGATGGTCAATCAATTCTTGTGCTTCAACTTCTGTCAGCTTACTTGCTTTCAGATCACGTTCGATGTAGATATCCAGGAAACTGGATACGCGGCCGAAAGACATCGCGGCGCCATTTTGAGACTTAACCGCCGCCAGATAAGCGAAATAAGTCCACTGTATTGCTTCCTTAGCGTCAGTGGCGGGGCCAGAAATATCATAGCCGTATTTAGCCGCCATCTCTTTAATCTGGCCCAGAGCGCGGTGCTGTTCAGCGATCTCTTCACGCAATTGAATCGTCATTGCCAGATCTTCACCGTTTTCCAGTTTTTCTTGCAATGAATTGAACTGAGCTAATTTATCCTCACGCAAGAAATCGATGCCATATACCGCAACACGACGGTAATCACCAATAATGCGACCACGACCATAGGCATCAGGCAGACCTGTCAGAACACCGGATTTTCGACATTTCAGAATATCTGACGTGTAAACATCGAAAACTCCCTGATTATGCGTTTTGCGGTATTCGGTGAAAATCTGTTTCAATTTAGGATCGAGTTCACGGCCATAAACTTTACATGAACCTTCCACCATTTTGATACCGCCAAATGGGATCAGCGCGCGTTTCAGTGGAGCTTCCGTTTGCAGGCCAACAATAGTTTCCAGATCTTTTTCGATGTAACCTGCATCGTGAGAGGTGATAGTAGCAGCAACATCAGTATCAAAATCGACCGGTGCATGAGTGCGGTTTTCGATTTTGATACCTTCCATGACTTTTTCCCATAATATATTGGTTGCTTTTGTCGAACCTGACAGGAAAGATTCATCACCCTCATATGGCGTATAGTTTTTTTGGATGAAGTCACGAATATTGACTTCATTCTGCCAATCCCCCGGATTAAAATTTTGCCATGCTATAGAGAATTTTTTATTTAATTCAGCCATGATACTTCTACCTTTATAATAATCGAACTTTTAAGAAACTAAATAAGGGAGCGAATTAATATTTTTGCTCACTACGCAGATAAATTGACCAGTAAGTTAAACCCACCAAAACAGCGCCGCCGATAATGTTACCAATAGTGACTGGAATTAAATTGCCAGTAATAAAGTGTGAAATGGTGAGTTGAGAAAATTGCTCAGGCGTCGCACCCACGTTAATCCAGAATTCAGTTGGTGCGAAGTGCTTAATAATAATGCCAAGCGGGATTAAAAACATATTCGCAATACTGTGCTCAAAGCCGCTAGCAACAAACATACTTACTGGCAAAATCATGGCAAATACTTTATCCATTAAACTACGTCCGGCATAACTCATCCAAACAGCGAGACAAACCATTAAATTGGCGAGAATGCCTAAAAATAGCGCTTCAATAAAAGAGTGGTGCATTTTATGGTTTGCTGTTTGCAGAACATTCAAGCCCCATAGCCCATCGGCAACACGGTATTGACCGGCAAACCAGATAATGGCGACGAAAAATAGCGCGCCGATTAAATTACCGAAATAAACGTTAATCCAGTTTTTAATCATCTGATACCAAGTTATACGTCCGGTGGCTTTGGAAATAATCGTTAGCACAGTGGAAGTAAATAAATCTGCGCCACACACGACAACTAACATTAATCCAAGAGAGAAACAGATTCCGCCAACTAATTTAGCCAACCCATAAGAAATAGATGCGGTTCCTGTCGTCGCGGTAATATAAAAGACAAATGCAATGGAAATAAAAACCCCGGCAGTTATTGCTGACAGATAGGTAATGGCAACAGGTTTAGTGGTCTTATAAACGCCGATATCATCGGCGACTTGTGTCATTACCGCAGGTGGTAATAGGTTAAAGGGGGTGTCAGCTTTCATACCAACATTCTCTTTATCATTAATAAGTTACGGTGCGTAACGATAGTAACAAAGGCTTAAAGAGGAGAATTTGATATAGATCATAATCCTCTGAAAATAGACGCTGTTTTAGCGAATGAAAATGGTGGAAATTACAATTAATTTATTGATTTTAATGAAATAAAAATTTTTTAAAAATTATAATATTTTTTTATTTAATCCATTGGTAGGAAGTTTGATAAGTAAAATTACAGGCTAAATTGTTGTTTATTTGTTGTCGAAAATAAATTTAATTTAACCTGAATTTTACTTTTAATTATTGCATCGTCTTTTCTAAAATTTTATTTTGCGTTCCAGAAATCGCATTTTGCTTTTTGCAGCTTTTCATAAGCGGCTAATAAAGCCTGATGAGCGGGCAGTGATTTTAAATCTGCATCGACTGACCACAGGCCATAAAAACAGTGTTCACCAGAAATAGCGGCTGATGCTGCTTCAACAGCATTTTGCCCATACATTTTTACGAATGCTTGATAATATTGTGCAGGCTCTTTATCCTCTTCCAGAGCAAGTAAAAGCAGTGTTTGCAAACAGCGATAATAATTAGCGCGTTCGGTAGTAAAGACTGACGCATTAAAATCTTGGGTCCATTCTACCCAAATTAAAGCTTGCTCCAAATCACCGCCAGCCAATGCCAACATGGATTTCAATTCACCAATCCGTAAATTGCTCCAACCATTGTCTTTACCTACAGCGATGCCAAGCAATTCACGGACACGGGTAAAATCATCTAAACCTTCTTCATCTAATTGCTCAATCAGTGCCAGATATTCTTCGGCTTGCCATTGGCTATCCGGTAACGCTAATAAAGTTTCCCGCAGATGGGTTCCCATCGTGTTATTAGCAAGATGTAAATCTTCCACAGGATAAATATCAGACATCCCCGGAACCAGAATACGGCAGGCATAAACACCGAGGTGTTCATAGTCAGCAATATAAACTTCGGCATCCAATTGTTTGAAAATAGCCATCAAAGTGCTGAATTCTTCTTCGGTCGTACCGCTGAAATTCCAGTCAGCGAACGCATAATCAGCATCTTGTTTAAACAAATCCCAACTGATTAAACCGCTTGAATCAATAAAGTGAGTTTCCAGATTGGTATGTTCTGCTACTTCTTCATTATCGAAAGTCGGTGCATTAAACACATCCAGATCTTTCAAACTGCGGCCCTGTAATAACTCGGTCACAGTTCGTTCCAACGCTACGCCAAATTCAGGATGCGCACCAAAAGAGGCGAAACAAGTCCCATTATTAGGATTAAACAGCACCACGCAAATAACCGGGAACTGCCCACCGAGGGAGGCGTCATAACAATAGAGTGGGAAACCTTCATCCTGTAATTTGCTGACTGCGGCAACAACATCAGGATAACGATTCATCACTTCTTGGGGAATTTCTGGCAGGCTGATACCTTCGGCGATAATACGATTCTTCACATAACGTTCAAAAACTTCGGATAGTCCCTGAACTCTGGCTTCATTCATCGTGTTGCCGGCTGACATACCATTGGAGACATAAAGATTGCCAATAATATTCATAGGAATATAGACGGTATGATGATCAGATTGGCGGGTGAATGGCAGTGAGCAGATACCACGCTCTTCATTACCTGATTGCAAATCGACTAACTGACTGGCGCATAACTCATTTTCAGGATTATAAAATTGGTGTAACCGGTCATCCAGAATGCCTTCTGGTAGAGAATCATCGTCCGGTAAAGCAAACCATTTTTCATTGGGATAATGGACAAAATCACCGTTCGCGATAGCTTCTCCTAAATAGAAGTCAGCAAAAAAATAGTTAGTTGACAGGCGTTCAAAATACTCCCCTAAAGCAGAAGCTAAAGCGGCTTTTTTACTTGCGCCTTTGCCATTGGTAAAACAGAGAGGACAATCGCGGTCGCGAATATGAACTGACCAGACATGAGGAACCGGATTCAGCCATGAAGCTTCTTCGATATTAAAACCAAGGTGTTGCAGTTTTTGCTGAAAACGGTTGATCGAGTCTTCCAGTGCGGCGTCTTTGCCGGGAATAAAGGTTTGCGTCATGGTATTCACTTATGAGTGCTGGTTATGGGGCGCTCATCATACGAGTTTTTTTTCAGTAGCTAAAGTCTGGTATGTATCACAGATTTATTGTTATCATCATCCATAATCTAGTAGGATATTTTTTATTAAGGAAGAAGCATGAAAAAGATGAAACACACAGCTTTAGCCAGTTTATTGGCATTAATTAGTGGTTCTGCTTTTGCTTTACCAAATATTACGCTTTTAGCGACGGGAGGCACGATTGCTGGCGGCGGTAAATCTGCAACCCAGTCCAGCTATGTTGCTGGAAGAGTTGCCATTGATGAATTAGTCAATGCTGTTCCTGAGATCAAAAATATCGCTAACCTAAAAGGTGAGCAGGTGGTGAGTATTGGCTCGCAAGATATGAATGATCAGGTGTGGTTAACGTTAGCGAAAAGAATCAACGCTGGTTGTGATAAGACCGATGGTTTTGTTATCACCCACGGTACTGACACGATGGAAGAAACTGCTTATTTCCTCGATCTGACTACCCACTGCCAGAAACCGATTGTCATGGTTGGAGCGATGCGCCCATCTACGGCGCTTGGCGCCGATGGCCCGTTAAATCTGTATAACGCTGTGGTTGTTGCCGGTGATACAGCATCAGCCAAACGTGGTGTGTTGATGGCAATGAATGATTCGGTTATCAGTGGGCGCACTGTGGTGAAAATGAGCACCACCGAAGTTCAGGCATTCCAGCCAATTAATGCTGGTGCTGAGGGCTTTGTTCATAATGGCAAAGTCAATTATTACGCTGATGCGAAACCGAGAGCTAATAAAGCTATTTTTGATGTCAGTAAACTCGATAAACTGCCGAAAGTAGGTATTGTTTATAACTATGCCAATGCGTCCGATCTGCCGGCGAAAGCGTTTCTGAGCGCGGGTTACCAAGGTATTGTCAGCGCCGGTGTGGGCAACGGTAATATGTACAAGGCGATTTTCGACACTTTGTCCCTGGCGGCTAAAGATGGAGTTGTGGTCGTAAGAGCAAGCCGTGTACCGGTAGGTTATGTTACTCAGGATGCGGAAGTGGATGATAGCAAGCATGGCTTTGTCGCTTCTGAACGCTTGAATCCGCAAAAGGCCAGAGTACTTTTACAGTTAGCACTGACTGAAACACGTGATCCGATGAAAATTCACGAAATGTTTGTGAAATATTAATTCGTGATTCAGAGATAACAATTAGGGTGCAAAATGCGCCCTAATATTTCCTCCTCTTTTTCCGAAAATACCTTTCGTATAATATGAGAAAAGTTTTCTTATCTGCTTATATTTAAATCCTTTTTAGCCAGGATATATACTTTACTTTACAAAATTTATTTAGAATCATTGTTGCTCATAGTGAATCCACTATCCAAAGTGCTGATAGAGTTATTTATTTAAATTCTGAACCTAAATGATAAGTGGAGAACTAAAGGCTGCATAATATTAACCCAGTGGCGATTTTGATCTGGTATACCCGTTATCTTTCAAGTTGCCTCTTTGTTGGCTGCACTCGGTCACATAGTTCTCTGTGCTCCCGGGGATTCACTCCCTTGCCGTTGTGATGCATCTTGAAATCCATAAGGTATATAAGTTCAGTAATCATATGCTCTTAGTCGCCAATGTAGTTAAGGCCCTTTAATATTTGGAGTGTGGGAGGGGGCAAATGCAGTCCGGTTTGCACCAAACGAGGGAACGCGCTGATTAAAACTAGCAATTGAAGGTAGCATTCTGCTCAAAGAAGTAGCTAATATATTATTTGTACTGAAATTTGTCGGATAATTTTAATTGAGGTCTATTATGGCTACTTCCACCGCGCGTTTTGAGGCGCGTATGAGTCCTGATCTACATGCCCTGATTAAACGGGCCGCTGAAATTCAAGGACGTACTATGACTGATTTTGTTGTATCTGCTGCACAGGATGCTGCGCAGCGCGCAATTGAGCAGTCAGAAGTACTCTGTTTGTCTCTGCTCGATCAGCAATGTTTTGCGCAGGCATTGCTGAATCCACTGGAACCTACTCAGGCACTTGAACATGCATTCGCACGGCGCCGCTCTTTGCTACGATCAGAATGAGTTCCACGATGTTTGATGTTATGCAACTCAACGAAGAACACGATCGTAGTTTGTTCTACAGTGGTTCAGCATCTCTTTCACCACTCACATTATTCCTTCCTCTCATAGCTGTAGATAAAAAAGGGAAAAAATAAGCAGTTCACCTGTAATAGCGCAGAATGAACAAGTTTATTGGTTATTTTTGCTATAGTTTTGTTCAACGTTTGAATAACCATTGCAGCAATGAAATGGGAATGGTACAACCGATATATCAGATTATTTATTGTTATCAATCATTGTTATTTCGTCAGAATAAGGTGAGGTAAATGAATCAGGTATATAATTTTAGTTCAGGTCCCGCTATGTTACCGGTTGAAGTATTGCGCAGAGCTGAACAGGAGCTTTGCAACTGGAATGGTATTGGGACTTCAATTATGGAGATCAGTCACCGTGGTAAGGAATTTATCGCGGTAGCAAAGGAAGCTGAAAATGATCTGCGAGATCTCTTGTCAGTGCCTGAAAACTATAAGGTGTTGTTCTGTCATGGCGGCGCCCGCGGTCAATTTGCCGCTATCCCGATGAACCTGTTGGGTGACAATGTTAAAGCCGATTATATTGATGGCGGCTATTGGGCCGCATGTGCAGTTAAAGAAGCAAAAAAATACTGCACGCCGAATGTGATTAATATCAGAACTGAAATTAATGGTTTGAAAAGCGTTAAGCCAATGCATGAATGGTCATTGAGCGATGATGCGGCTTATGTTCATTATTGCCCGAATGAAACTATTGATGGTATCGCCATTTATGAACAGCCGGATTTTGATGATAATAAAGTTATTATTGCCGACTATTCTTCTTCTATTCTTTCCGGGCCATTGGATGTGAGCCGCTACGGTGTGATTTATGCGGGAGCGCAGAAGAATATTGGTCCGGCTGGTATCACATTGGTTATTGTGCGTGAAGATTTATTAGGCAAAACTCGCAAAGAAACCCCGTCTATTTTGGACTATGCTGTTCTGGCAGAGAATGACTCCATGTTCAACACTCCGCCAACGTTTGCCTGGTATCTCTCTGGTTTGGTCTTCAAATGGCTGAAAGAGCAAGGCGGGGTACAAGAGATGGCAAAACGTAATCAGGCTAAGGCTGAATTGCTTTATCGTGCCATTGATAACAGTGATTTTTATCGCAACCAGATTACCCCTGAAAATCGTTCCTTGATGAATGTACCGTTCCAGACGGCAGATGCCTCACTGGACAGTAAATTTCTGGCAGAGGCTGATGCACAAGGGTTGCAGGCACTGAAAGGACACCGGATTTCCGGTGGTATGCGTGCTTCCATTTATAATGCGATGCCGATAGAAGGGGTTCAGGCTTTAGTTGATTTTATGGCTGATTTTGAGCGTCGTAACGGCTAATTTACCAACTATTACCGGGAACAACGGTTCCCGGCCTAATTTAAGGTAAAAAATATTTCCTCAAACGTAAAAATGACTCACTTATAATTAAAATAACCTAATTGAGAATTGGAGAGCCTGTTATTTATGCAATCCCTGATGCTACAACCTATTTCCTCCATTAGTGGAACTATTAACCTGCCAGGGTCAAAAAGTGTTTCTAACCGTGCGCTATTACTAGCGGCTTTTGCCAAAGGTACTACCTGCTTAACTAACTTGTTGGACAGCGATGATATTCGCCATATGCTCAATGCCTTGGTTGCGTTGGGTGTCAGTTATCGTTTATCTGATGATCGTACCCGTTGTGAAGTTGACGGTATTGGAGGGGTGATTACCCATAAAGGCCCGATAGAACTGTTTCTGGGTAATGCCGGCACGGCAATGCGCCCCTTAACCGCCGCGTTATGCTTGGGCAAAAGTGACGTCGTTGTTACCGGCGAACCTCGAATGAAAGAGCGTCCGATTGGTCATCTGGTGGATGCTTTGCGTCAAGGGGGCGCAGAAATCGATTATCTGGAGCAAGAAAATTATCCGCCGTTACATATCAAAGGGGGTTTTGTTGGCGGCAGAGTGACGGTAGATGGCCGTGTTTCCAGCCAATTTTTGACTGCATTGCTGATGGCGGCGCCATTGGCGGAACAGGATTCTGAGATTCATATTCAAGGGGAATTGGTTTCCAAACCTTATATTGATATCACTCTGGCATTGATGAAAAGTTTTGGTGTTACCATAGATCACGATCAATATCAGATTTTCCATATTAAAGGCCGACAGCAATATGTTTCTCCGGGTCACTATCTGGTTGAAGGTGATGCTTCTTCTGCCTCCTATTTTCTGGCGGCCGCAGCAATTAAAGGTGGCACTGTGCGGGTGACCGGAATTGGTAAACATAGCCTGCAAGGGGATACCAAATTTGCCAATGTGCTGGAGAAGATGGGGGCGAAAATTCGTTGGGGTGATGATTTTGTTGAATGTGAACGCGGCACCCTCACTGGCATTGATATGGATATGAATGAGATCCCCGATGCTGCTATGACCATTGCCACCACCGCGTTGTTTGCGCAAGGGGAGACTGTCATTCGCAATATATACAATTGGCGGGTAAAAGAGACGGATCGGCTCCATGCGATGGCAACTGAATTGCGTAAAGTCGGCGCAGAGGTGGAAGAGGGGGTTGATTACATTCGCATCACACCACCACCAAGATTATTACCTGCTGAAATTGGTACTTATAATGATCACCGAATGGCGATGTGTTTTTCGTTGGTGGCGCTGTCCGATACACCGGTTACCATTCTCGATCCAGGTTGTACAGCGAAAACCTTTCCTGATTATTTCAATCAATTGGAGAGATTAAGCCAGCGAAAGTCATAATTATCGATTATTATGATCCAATAGAGCGTATTTTTTTGATTAAAATCTATCTACATGGCATGCGCTTATTTCGTTCACTCTGTGAGTGCATATAATAAACGGCAGATATTGATTATTTTATTGAGTAAATATTCAGCATCTGGTGACGTGTTAACTTGCCATGCTAAAGGAGAACAATAATGGTGGCGATAGCCCCAGTAATAACTGTTGATGGGCCAAGCGGTGCAGGTAAAGGAACGTTATGTCAGGTACTGGCAGAGGCTTTAGGCTGGCAATTGCTTGATTCAGGCGCTATTTATCGAGTATTGGCGCTGGCCGCGATTCATCATCAGGTGGATATCCAGTCTGAAGATGCGTTAGTTCCTCTGGCTGCTAATCTTGATGTACGTTTTGTCCCTGGCAAAGGAAAGCTCAGTGTGATGCTTGAAGGCGAGGATGTCAGTAATGAGATCCGTACTGAAACGGTTGGTAATACTGCCTCGCAGGCGGCTGCTTTCCCGCGGGTTCGTGAAGCGTTGTTACGGCGTCAGCGTGCTTTTCGGGTTGCGCCGGGCTTGATTGCCGATGGCCGTGATATGGGAACCGTGGTGTTTTCTGATGCTCCGGTAAAAATATTCCTTGATGCCAGTGCAGAAGAACGCGCGCGCAGACGTATGCTACAGTTGCAGGAAAAAGGCTTTAGTGTTAACTTTGAATGTCTTTTGTCCGAGATACAGGAGCGTGATTATCGCGATCGTAACCGGGCAGTTGCGCCATTAGCGCCGGCTGAAGATGCATTAATATTGGATTCAACCAGTATGTCTATCGAGGAAGTTATCGACAAGGCGCTAAATTATGCGAAAAAAATTCTCTCAATTACCTGAACGATTTTAAGTTTTTAGCTTATAATTGGTGACGATGTACTAAAAATTGAGTACGCGGGTAGAGAATTTTTCCGCGAACTAAACAACCCTGTTACAGGAATCGTAGCGGGGCATGTAAAACAACCCCATTCGGCGGGAAGCTAAATGGACGTTAAATTAAAATCTTGAAGATCATTAACATGACAGAATCTTTTGCTCAACTCTTTGAAGAATCCCTGCAATCTATTGAAACTCGTCCAGGTGCTATTGTTCGCGGCATCGTTGTTGCTATTGATAAAGACGTTGTATTAGTTGATGCAGGTCTGAAATCAGAATCCGCTATTCCTGTAGAACAGTTTAAAAATGTTCAGGGTGAGCTGGAAATCCAGGTTGGTGATGAAATTGATGTTGCGCTAGACGCTGTTGAAGATGGTTTCGGTGAAACTGTTCTGTCTCGTGAGAAAGCGAAACGCCATGAAGCGTGGCTGATGCTGGAAAAAGCTTACGAAGACGCAGAAACTGTTACCGGCATCATCAACGGCAAAGTGAAAGGCGGCTTTACTGTTGAACTGAACGGTATCCGTGCATTCCTGCCTGGTTCTCTGGTTGATGTTCGTCCAGTTCGTGATACAACTCACCTGGAAGGTAAAGAGCTTGAGTTTAAAGTCATCAAACTGGATCAGAAACGCAACAATGTCGTGGTTTCTCGTCGTGCTGTTATCGAATCTGAAAACAGCGCAGAACGTGATCAACTGCTGGAAAACCTGCAAGAAGGTATGGAAGTTAAAGGTATCGTTAAGAACCTGACTGACTACGGCGCATTTGTTGATCTGGGCGGCGTTGATGGCTTGCTGCACATTACTGATATGGCTTGGAAACGTGTTAAACACCCAAGTGAAATCGTCAATGTGGGCGATGAAATCGCAGTTAAAGTACTGAAATTTGACCGCGAGCGTACCCGTGTATCTCTGGGCCTGAAACAACTGGGCGAAGATCCTTGGGTAGCAATCGCTAAGCGTTATCCAGAAGGCACTAAACTGACTGGTCGCGTAACTAACCTGACTGATTACGGCTGCTTCGTAGAAATCGAAGAAGGCGTTGAAGGTCTGGTACACGTTTCAGAAATGGACTGGACTAACAAAAACATCCACCCATCCAAAGTGGTTAACGTTGGTGACGTTGTGGAAGTTATGGTTCTGGATATCGACGAAGAACGTCGTCGTATCTCCCTGGGTCTGAAACAGTGTAAAGCTAACCCTTGGCAGCTATTTGCTGAAACTCACAACAAAAATGACCGTGTTGAAGGTAAGATCAAGTCTATTACTGACTTCGGTATCTTCATTGGTCTGGATGGCGGCATTGATGGCCTGGTTCACCTGTCTGACATCTCCTGGAACGTTGCAGGCGAAGAAGCAGTTCGTGAATACAAAAAAGGCGATGAAATCGCGGCTGTCGTTCTGCAAGTAGATGCAGAGCGTGAGCGTATCTCTCTGGGTATCAAACAACTGGCGGAAGATCCATTCAATAACTACCTGTCTGTGAACAAGAAAGGTGCTATTGTGACTGGTAAAGTGACTGCGGTTGATGCTAAAGGTGCGACAGTAGAACTGGCTGACGGCGTTGAAGGTTACCTGCGTGCATCAGAAGCTTCTCGTGACCGCGTTGAAGATGCAACGCTGGTTCTGAATGTGGGTGATGCAGTTGAAGCTAAATATACTGGTGTTGATCGCAAAAACCGCGTTATCAACCTGTCTGTTCGCGCTAAAGACGAAGCTGACGAAAAAGACGCTATCGCTTCTGTGAACAAACAAGAAGACGCAAACTTTGCAAACAATGCAATGGCTGAAGCTTTCAAAGCAGCGAAAGGCGAATAATTCAAGTGAATAACGGTGGATAACACGTAAGTGTTATCCAGGTGCGGTAGTTTAGGGAGGTACTCATGACCAAGTCTGAATTAATTGAAAGACTTGCTGGCCAGCAATCTCATATTTCGGCCAAAACCGTTGAAGATGCAGTGAAAGAAATACTCGACCATATGGCAATAACATTGGCAGATGGTGAACGTATAGAGGTGCGCGGATTCGGCAGTTTTTCTCTTCACTACCGTGCTCCGCGCGTAGGCCGTAACCCTAAAACTGGTGATAAAGTGGAGCTGGAAGGTAAATACGTTCCCCATTTTAAACCTGGCAAAGAGTTGCGTGATCGCGTGAATATCTACGATTAAGTTTGAAGATAACAAGTTATTGCTTATTCTAAACAGTGTTTCGATGCTGTTTTAGATTCATCACAAAGTGCTGGCCTTTTGGTCAGCACTTTTTTGATCTAATCAAGACTCATATAAAAAGAGCTGATTTTTATACTGAGAAAACCTACCCCATGAATCCTGCTAATTGGTTTTTGCTGTGATGAAAACGATTTCAACAAGGCATCAACATAATTAAGCAACTGCCACATAAATTGACAACTATGATTTTGCGTTACTGTCTCATGGAGCGATTGCCATAACCGTTCTATCTTATTTAGTACTACAGCCGTACTTCTTTTTTCAACAGAAGAAACGCTGATAGGAAAGCTTCAATTCATGCGATTTTCCTGTGTCATGAACGTCAGAAAAAACACGGATTTTGGCACTGACATTGATGATGGAAAGCGGACTTTGGTGTTGCTTTCCTCTTGGTGCCACCATATTATAAAACCACATTTTGTTGTGGAGTTAATGGCATGAAACCATCAGTAGCTTTGGCTGCCAATCGGGAGGCCATCCGTCGTGTAGTGGAGTCTCATCGTGCCCGTAATGCCCGTGTTTTTGGGTCTGTTATACACGGTGATGACACCGAGGACAGTGACTTAGACATCCTGATCGACCCGACGCCGGAAACTACTCTCTTTGACATTGGCGCGATCCGGCATGAGTTGTTGCAACTGCTCGGTGTGCCAGTGGATGTGCTGACTCCGAAGGCGCTACCAGAGAAATTCAGGGCGACCGTTCTTGCCGAGGCTGTGCCTGTATGAGCCGTGATCAGCAGCGTCTTATCGACTATCTGGCGCACATCCTGGAAGCCATCAAGCGTATCGACAGCTACACGGAAGACATGGATGAACTGGCGTTCCTAAACAACCAGTTGGTGCAGGACGCCGTGATCCGCAACTTCGAGATCATCGGCGAGGCCAGTAACAACATTGGGAAGCACTATCACAATTTCGTCGTTGCTAACCCTGAATTGCCATTGTCGTTCGCTTACCATATGCGTAATGCTTTGGCTCATGGCTACTTCAAGGTGGATCTTGAGATTGTTTGGAAAACGATCCACAGCGATCTACCAGGACTTTACCAGCAAGTTCTAGAAGTCATGCCTAAAGATCTCCACGAAATTTCGTTTGATTAAAAACGTTATTCGACCTTCAGGCATAATATTTCCTGACTTAAGGAAATTTCAGATTAAATAATGTTATTGAATATGAAAAGAAATAGACTCCAAGCATAATAAGAACGACACCGCTGGTGTAATTAATAAACGTAATAACACGATGACTGAGCATTTTCCTGGAGAAGAATATAACAGCATTAATAAATGCAACCCAAACAATAACGCCAATAATTGTCCCTGCTGCACCAATAGCTAAACTATATTTACCTGATGTAATATTGTTGAGTTGTGCACTGACAGACAGCCAGAAAATAACATTGTATGGATTTAATAGTGTTAACAATACACCATCAAAAAATTGCCTATGATAAGGTTTGGAGATGATATTGATATTTTCCTCATTTTTCTTATTAATGAAGCTGGTAATACCAAACCAAATGACCATTAATGCCCCTAAAAACCCCAAAATAGGCATGAAAATAGTATTGGAAAACAGTTGTAATATGCCAAAACCTAGAAGTAATAAATAAATTATATCGGCAAAACAAGCGCCTAAACCAAAAACTACCGCGTGAAGACAACTGATATTCAAATGTCTACGCATAATTTCTATATTTATCGGGCCAACGGGAGCCGCAGCTCCCAATCCTAAAAGAAAAAATGTTCCTAATGTACTGATGACATCAACCATATAATTAATTCCATAACATGAGATGTTTATTTAGTGATAATCCAATAAAGCTTTGTAATGATATTCTGCCCCCCTCGGGAAAACTACGAATAGCATGGGGTTTTCTGGTATTTATTATGATCAAATCTCCTTGTTCTGGTTTAATAAGGATAGAAAGCGGAAGCGTGCCTCGCCAATCATTTTCTGGGTTATCTTCGATTAACTCGGTGATAGGGATCTCAGGAACATCCCACAGTTCTAGCTCTCCTCCAATTACAGGCATTTTTATATAGATATTCACTGAGAATTGCCCCAACAAATTGACTGATTGTTGTTGAAGGCCATCAAAGTGGGGTTGCTTTTCGACCATGAAAGAGCGTTCTGGCCTGTTCATCACCCTGGCAATACCAGCATGCATCTTTTTACCTTCAAAGTTGGCGATACTGGCCCCGGCGGACCATATTTCGTCCAGTTCTAAACGAAATTTATCGAAAGGCGCTAACATGGGAGCGCAGAAATTTCTGACATTTCTGATGGCAGGTAACGCATTTTCAAAATATTTTTTATAGCTATCGCTATCTTTGGGTTTGCCAAAAGTTGTATTGTAAGATGGACCAATTCTATCAACACCATAATCAACTAAAACAACTTCATCGCCTTTTTTTAAATCATGAGGGTGACATTCTAGATTTTCGTGGGAGAGGAAAAAATCAGAAAGCTTGTTTGCAAGAGGGATATCAACATATTTCTTTATATGGATTGCTAACACTTCATCATTAAATAATTTAGTAAGATGATGTTCTTGCAGAGAGTCAGATACAATTATTTTGTTTTTCATAAAAACCACCTTATTGTATTTAACATGATTTTTTAATTATTTTCCATATAAAAACAGAATGGAAATATTAATTTAATATTATTTAAATTTAATCAATGCGATCTTAATCACAAAACACAAAGTAGACAATCATTTAAGTCGTTTAACTAATTCAGGTCTCAATAAAGTAGGTAATGTCTTGAAATAATGATTTTTATTGTTTTATACCCGTTGCTATAGGATATATATATGATTAAGTTAATTTTTCATTAATCTATAGGCTTGGTTAATAATTTCAAAAATGAATTTAGTCTTTAATTATAATAATAAGTGGATAATGTAACTTCTAGTGAGTTTTTATATCTGTAATGAGGATGTAGACAAAACCTTACGAAATATTTTATTTGATATCAATATCGCAATGTTGCATTTACGACCAATATAACATTTGGTGGGTAATGAGCAGGTGGCAGTTTCTATCTTTGCGAAGCTGTTCGCATATATTTTTGAAATGATTGTTAGCTTGGAATTAATCTGCGAAGGTGTTTGATAATTTTTCTTGTGCTTCTGGCTGCATTGTAAAAAATAAGGAATACTCTGCTGGAAAGATAAAAGGGTAAGGATGAATAAGGATGTGGTTTTCAGTTTTGATGAACAAGATAACGACAAATTGGAAACAACCTATACCAATCATTAGCGTGAATCAGGCTGCAATAGCTATTATTATCGGTATTGTACCCTTGCTTTTTCTACCTGAATTACCACAGAAATGGCAAATTATTATATTGCTATTACTGGCTCTATTCTGCTTATTCTTGCCATTTTGTCTTTGCCGAATGGTTTCAATTTCGTTACTGGCATTTCTTATTGGGTGCTGGCAGGGAAATCATCTGCTCGAACAGATAATCTATTTTAGTGAGAAAGTGCATTTATCACGGGTTATTATTGAAAGTTTATCATTAGATAATGAAGAGAAAGGCAGGGTTATCTTGCGTATTATTGAGGATGAAAATAAAGTTATTTTTCCGCCACTGTATGTTTCCGCTGCTTGGGATATTTCGCCTGAATCTCTGTGTGCTGGTCAAAAATGGTTGCTGAAAATGAAATTACGGCCAGTTCATAGTCAGCTAAATCAGGGTGGATATGATAGCCAGCGTAGAGCATTAGCTATCCGCCAACCTTTAACAGGGAAAGTCATTCACGCTGAATTAATTGACGGTAAATGTAACTTACGTCAGCGATTGGTCAGTCATATTGCACCGGATATTCGTGAATTGAAACATAGTGGCATTGCGATGGCATTAGCATTCGGGGAGCGTCGGTGGTTAAGTAAGGAGGACAATTTATTATTGCAACAAACAGGTACGGCCCACCTTATGGCTATTTCCGGGTTGCATATTACTGTTGCCAGTATGTTTGGTTGGTGGATGGCAAGATTATTACAGCTCTTCTTTCCCGTGCACTGGATAGGACACAGATTTCCATTGATTATCGGTTGGATAGTGGCAATAAATTATGTTTGGTTATCGGGTTGGGGCATTCCGGCTATTCGTGCATTACTGGGGTTAACGCTCTGGCTATATTTACGTTACAGAAATATTCTCTGTTTCCCTTGGCAGTGGGCATTGTGGACAGCCGCAATGATTCTCTTATTTGATCCCTTAACTGTGCTTTCTGATAGCTTCTGGCTCTCTTTCTTTGCTGTGATGGCGCTAATGTTCTGGTTCTTTTGGGCGCCGTTGATTGAGCCATTTCGTTATGGTTGGAAATGGCTATGGCTGCGTGGGTTATATATGCAAATGGGTATGATGTTGATGCTTATTCCTCTCCAGCTATTATTATTTCATGGCGTCAATTTTGCCGCTTTATTTGCTAACTTTTGGGCCGTGCCAATCATCTCATTTATTACTGTTCCGTTGATTATGCTGGCATTAATCAGCCATTTTTGTTCCTTTATTAGCGCTTTATTATGGCAATTAGTCGATTACTCTGTAACCTTCTCTTTGATTCTTTTGCCAGTATTACAACAGTCATGGAGTGAAACTGGCCGTTTTCCCTTATTAATAACGTTTATTGGTTGGTTTGTTGTCATTATTTGGCGGTTTGCTTGGTGGCAATCATATAAATTACTGATTGGCATTTCTTTAGGGATAATGCTCTGCTATCTAAGGCGTACCGAAGAATATCTGTGGCGATTTTCTATGTTGGATGTAGGGCATGGGCTTGCGGTTATCATTGAAAAAGATGGCAAAGCGCTGATTTTTGATACCGGTAATCGTTGGGAAACCGGCAGTATGGCTGAAAGGGTGATTATCCCTTATTTGCGTTGGCATCGATTAACGCCGGAACAGATTATTATTAGTCATGATCATCTTGACCATACGGGAGGGTTAGAATTCTTACAACAAAAATATCCAGGTATTGCTGTGAGAAGTTCTTTAATCAATCAGCAACATCTTCCATGTATACGCGGTGAGCAGTGGTACTGGCAAGGGTTGAGCTTCCGTGTATTATGGCCGCCGGTAAGATCATTACACGCAGGTAATAACGAATCCTGTGTTATTCGGGTAGAAGATGGCAAACATAGCTTGCTTTTAACTGGAGATCTGGAAAAGCAAGGGGAATATAAGCTATTGGGAATAGAAAAAGAGAATTTAAGATCGACCATATTGCAAGTTCCACATCATGGTAGTAATACGTCATCTACAACCGCTTTTATTCATACCGTTTCACCACAATATGCACTGGCCTCTGTTGCACGTTATAGCCCGTGGCGACTCCCTTCGGTTAAAGTGCAGAGACGTTATCGTAAAAGCGGGGCAGAGTGGCGTAGCACCGCAGTATCCGGGCAGATAACAGCTTATTTTTATGGCGATCATGTTGAAATGATGAGCTATAGGAAACAAATTATGTCACGCTGGTATCATCAGTGGTTTGGTATTCGTGGTGATCATGAGTAGAATAACCCGCTATTTCTTTTGGTGTTGGTACTCAATAATGAATGATAAAGACCTTTCTACCTGGCAGACGTTTCGCCGACTATGGCCAATTATCTCTCCGTTTAGGATTGGGCTGATAGTTGCTGCGGTTGCACTGATCCTTAATGCTGCCGGTGATACGTTAATGCTTTCATTGCTTAAGCCTTTACTTGATGAAGGTTTCGGCAAAGCAAGCAGTGATGTACTGAAATGGATGCCGCTGATTGTGATTGTTTTAATGATTATGCGAGGGCTATCCGGGTTTGTATCAAGTTATTGTATCTCTTGGGTCTCCGGTAAAGTGGTAATGCAGATGCGTCGCCGTCTGTTCAGCCATATGATGGGGATGCCAGTGTCATTTTTTGATCAGCAATCGACAGGAACTCTGCTTTCCCGTATCACTTATGATTCTGAACAGGTGGCCTCTTCGTCTTCCAGCGCACTGATTACTGTTGTCAGGGAAGGGGCATCAATTATCGGCCTGTTTATTTTGATGTTTTACTATAGCTGGCAATTATCTTTGATCCTGATTGTGATTGCGCCGGTTGTGTCATTAGTGATTCGTGTGGTATCGAAGCGATTTCGTGATATCAGTAAAAATATGCAAAACAGCATGGGGCAAGTTACTGCCAGCGCTGAGCAGATGCTGAAAGGTCACAAGGAAGTGCTGATTTTCGGTGGGCAGAAAGTAGAAACTGAGCGCTTTAATAAAGTGAGTAACCATATGCGCCAGCAAGGAATGAAGATGGTTTCTGCTTCCTCAATTTCTGATCCCATCATTCAGTTGATTGCTTCATTTGCTTTAGCTTTTGTTCTGTATGCAGCAAGTTTCCCGGAGATTATGGACACACTGACTGCGGGTAAAATTACCGTGGTATTCTCATCAATGATTGCGCTGATGCGTCCGTTAAAATCTTTGACTAATGTTAACGCGCAATTCCAGCGTGGCATGGCGGCCTGTCAGACTCTGTTTGCTATTCTGGATATGGAACAGGAAAAAGATGATGGCAAATTGGAGCTTAAAAAAGCGGACGGTAATATTGAATTCCGTAATGTAACTTTTTGCTACCCGACCAAGGAATTGCCCGCGCTACAAAACATTTCTATGCGTATCCCGGCGGGGAAAATTGTCGCTTTAGTTGGGCGCTCTGGCTCGGGTAAATCCACAATAGCGAATTTGCTGACCCGTTTTTATGATGTCAATGAAGGCAGTATTCTGCTTGATGACCATGACTTACGGGAATATACGCTCTCTTCTTTGCGTAGACAGGTTGCTCTGGTATCACAGAATGTGCATTTATTTAATGACACGGTAGCGAACAATATTGCTTATGCCAGTGAAAACCAATATAGCCGTGAAGAGATTGAGAGGGCGGCTGAGATGGCTTATGCAATGGACTTTATCAAGAAGCTGGATAACGGTTTGGATACGATGATTGGTGAAAACGGCGTGCTGCTTTCTGGCGGTCAGCGTCAGCGTATTGCTATCGCGCGCGCTTTATTGCGTGATTCTCCGGTTCTGATTCTTGATGAGGCTACTTCGGCGCTAGATACGGAATCTGAACGGGCGATTCAGGCGGCACTGGATGAATTGCAGAAAAACAGAACCTCACTGGTTATTGCACATCGTCTATCAACCATCGAAAACGCGGATGAAATTCTGGTGATTGAAGATGGTCATATTGTTGAACGGGGTAATCATCTCTCGTTGCTAGAGAGAAATGGTGTTTATTCACAACTACATCGGATGCAATTTGGGCAATGATTGAGCGCATATGGTCAGGCCGCTCATGGCTTTATTTACTGTTATTACCTTTTTCAGCCCTTTACGGGCTGATAAGTGGCTTACGATGGTTGAGTTATAAAACAGGGTTGAGTCAATCCTGGAAAGCGCCTGTACCTGTTGTGGTAGTGGGTAATCTAACTGCCGGCGGTAATGGTAAAACGCCGGTAGTTATCTGGCTGGTGGAGCAGTTGCAGAAAAAAGGTTATCGGGTTGGTGTTGTTTCTCGTGGTTATGGGGGTAAAGCAGAAAGTTATCCTCTGTTGGTGACTAAAAATGTCACTACGGCTCAGGCCGGTGATGAACCGGTATTAATTCATCGTCGTACTGGCGCGCCTGTGGCGGTTGCGCCAAAACGGGTTGCAGCAGTGAAAGCATTACTGGCAGATACGCCATTGGATATTATCGTGACTGACGATGGCTTACAGCACTATGCTTTGCAGCGAGATTTTGAAATTGCGGTTATTGATGGCGTGCGTCGTTTTGGTAATGGTTGGTGGCTTCCGGCTGGCCCAATGCGTGAATTATCTGGGCGATTGAATCGGGTTAATGCCATTATTACCAACGGTGGTACTCCTCAGCCAGGCGAATTATCCATGACATTAGCTGGCGAATTAGCTGTGAATATGGTGAGTGGTGAAAAACGCGCAGTGAATCTCATACCTCACGCTGTGGCTATGGCTGGAATCGGGCATCCACCGCGGTTTTTTGCAACTTTGCAACAGTTAGGCGCTGACTTACAAAAAGAGTACCCATTTGCCGACCATCAACGGTACACCGAAGATCAATTGCGTCATCTGGCTGATACAAACCAGAATTTACTGATGACGGAAAAGGATGCAGTTAAGTGTTTTAGTTTTGCTCAGTCGAACTGGTGGTGTTTGCCGGTAGATGCTCAATTACCCCAGGAGAAGGGGCAGGCGATGTTACGTGAAATTTGTTCATTATTAGCAATAAATAACAATGTTAAGTAAATCTTATGATTTGGCCTAAGCAGTTTATACAACCCTCTGGTCAACAGAGGGATTGCCCTTCTACTGTCTGCTAAAGCGGTTCTCGCCTTGCCGATTTGTACAGTTCAATTCGTACAATTCAGTAATTTTTCCAGATTTATTTGATTTTTCGCCATTGTTACATGATATTAAAACTATCCATTTTGGATAAACAACTATTGTGTATTCTTGGTTCAGACATGTGCGATTCTGGTAGGATATCCGCTCGTATCTGTTACTTAAACAATACACTACTCGAATGAAATGTATTTCAAGGTCTTAAAACTGAGATGAGGTTCTATTCGAAAACTTAATATGAAGGGTAAAAAACATCAAAAACAATGAATTAAATTATTGTGAGATGGATAAATGGGGGAGTTATCATGACATTACAATTAAAGATGGGTAGAGTGAAATGGTTTGATGAGCGTAAAGGATATGGCTTTATTTCTCCACAGGATGGAGGACAAGACATATTCGTCAGTAGAAAAGCGATTGCTAATACCAAAAACAAGTCACTCACAGAAGGGCAGGATGTAGAATTTTCAATTATTCGCAAAGGTTATGATTTAACCGCAGCAGATGTGATTGCATTCTAAACCCCTATCTGAAGCCATTTTATCGCCATGTCTTAATGGTAAAAGAGAAAGCATTGAATCATGTGCAAACAAAGGTAATCGTTTTTTTGAACGTACCTTTGGTAAAGCCCGGAGAGTAGTTAAGTCACTTCTGACAATAGCGTTTACTCTCCGGTTTTTGTTTGTCGTCTATATTGATGATTTATTGGCAATTTGGGATTGTGCCAATTACGCCTACGGAGATAGCTTTACACTTTCACCAACTTACCTGATTTTTCAGTGGACGATATTGGGAAAGGGATCGAAAGATCAAATAACAAGAGTTAACGATGATACCAAGCTTATGTTATTCTGGGCCGCACTAAGTTGCACTAAATTAAAGCTCCATAATTGGAGGATGTATGGATCACCGTTTACTCGAAATTATTGCCTGTCCTGTATGTAACGGAAAACTCAGCTACGATAAAGAAAATTTTGAACTTATCTGTAAGTTGGATCGACTTGCGTTTCCTGTACGTGATGGTATTCCCGTCTTGTTAGATCACGAAGCCCGTGAATTACCTTTGGATGGGGAAAAATAAGGTATGTTCACCGTTATTATTCCAGCCCGCTTTGCTTCAACCCGTTTACCCGGTAAACCTTTGGCTGATATTTACGGCAAACCAATGATTGTCCGTGTTATGGAGCGGGCGAAGCGTTCAGGTGCTGCACGCGTCATTGTGGCAACAGATAATCATGACGTTGTTGATGCGGTTGTGGAGGCGGGGGGAGAGGCCTGTCTGACCGACGAAAATCACCATTCTGGTACCGAGCGGTTAGCTGAGGTTATCAACAAATATCAATTTTCCGATGATGAAATTATCGTTAATGTTCAAGGTGATGAACCGCTGATTCCCGAAGAGATTATTAAACAGGTTGCAGAGAATTTAGCAGGCCGCAAAGCGGGAATGGCAACGTTAGCCGTGCAGATTCATGATGCAGAGGAAGCTTTTAACCCTAACGCTGTGAAAGTCGTTATGGATAAACAGGGTTATGCGCTCTATTTCTCCAGGGCGACAATTCCTTGGGAGCGTGACCGTTTTATTCAATCACGGGAAACGATTGGAGATCATTTCCTGCGCCATATTGGTATTTATGCCTATCGCGCGGGTTTTATCCGTCGCTATATACAATGGGAGCCAAGCCCGTTGGAACAGATTGAAATGCTGGAGCAACTGAGAGTACTTTGGTACGGCGAAAAAATTCATGTGGGAATTGCATTAAAAGCGCCGGGAGTAGGCGTTGATACCCCGGAAGATTTGGCCGCAATCAGAAAAATGTTTGCTGAAATTTGATTAACTGTTTGAACTTATTTTGGGGTTAATGAAAGCGCGTCATTTATTGCTGTTTATTTCTATTGCATATTGTTTCTATTGCGCTTTCGTTTCTCCATCTATTTTTACTTTAAGAAGTAGTTTGAGGGTTTTTTCTCGGTTGAGAATGCTCTGATTTTTGTGGGTGTTCTGGATCTTTCGACGGCTTAATACGTTGCCAGAGGGTGCCTAAAGTTTCATACCATACTCGTTCTGAATGAGACAGAAAGTAAGCCGAGGGCAGATATTTTTCCCAGGGATGTAATGGTGAAGTAATCGCTAATTGGTTAGCCGGGCCGGGAATGGGGTTCAACCCATGTTGTTTAAAGAAAGTTATCGCTCGCTGCATATGATTGGCGGAAGTCACTAAAATAAAGGGTTGTTTACCGATCAGTTTCTCAACCTCATTGGCTTCCTGTTCAGTATCCATTGGCTTTGTCAGTGCGATCGTATCTTCTGCGGGCACGCCGAGCGACTGGGCTACAGTAGCAGCGACTTCGGCGCTGCTTTTAACATTTGCTCCTTTACCACCGGTAAAGACCATTTTAGAGCCGGGGTTCAGGCGATATAAACGAATACCTTCTGTCACTCGTGGCAAACTGTTGTTAAGTAAGTTTGAACTGGGTGCCCAATTTGGGTTATAAGTGAAGCCGCCGCCAAGAACGACGATATAATTAACCGGTGGATTGATGTGACTGGGATCGGATTGGTCGCTTTTAGCATAAACCGATTCCAGTGGTAACAGCAGTTTATCGGCAACAGGTTGCAAACTGAGCAGAAGTAGCGTGAGCCAACTAAATGTCAGAACTGTTTTTCCTGTTTTTTGCCAACGGGTAAACCATAGCAGTAATAAAGCGGCAAATGAAATTAGCAATATTAATGGCAGAGGCATTACCATTGCACCGAGATACTTTTTAAATAAAAATTGCATTTATTTACCTTAATTTGGTTGAATTATAGCCATGTGGTTCACAGTTTGTCGTCAAAAGTGGTTATATCAACGAATGCTGTGCCAAAATAGCAGCCAGTGTAATGAAATCTCAACAGATAAATCAGATCTATACCTAATAGATTTCGAGTTGCAGCGCGGCGGCAAGTGAACGAATCCTCAGGAGCATAGATAACTATGTGACTGGGGTGAGTGAAAGCAGCCAACAAAGCAGCAGCTTGAAAGATGAAGGGTATATTCCATTAGTGAGGCAGTTTTTCATGCGGGATCGCAATTTCGATGATATTGCAGACAAATTCTCTCGTAATATTTACGGCACAACCAAAGGTAAAATCAGGCAAGCCGTTGTCTGGCAGGATATCAGCGAATTACTGGCTCAATTACCTCAGCGTCCACTGCGTATTTTAGATGCGGGCGGCGGAGAGGGAAATATGGCATGCCAATTAGCTGCATTGGGTCATCAAGTGATATTGTGTGATTTATCCGAAGAGATGATCCAGCGGGCAAGGCTGGCCGCAGAAGAAAAAGGGGTCAGCCAAAATATGCAATTTATACAAAGCCCGGTACAGGAAATTAGCCAATATATAGAGCAGCCGGTAGATTTGGTATTATTTCATGCAGTACTGGAATGGATTACCGATCAGAAATATGTAATAGAAGTGCTAATGAATATCATTAATCCGGGTGGCGCTCTATCTTTAATGTTTTACAATGCCAATGGTTTGGTAATGCGTAATGCTATTTTAGGTAATTTTCATTTAGCGACACCCAATATACAGCGCCGTAGAAAACGCTCACTATCGCCTCAGAATCCATTGGCGCCTGAACAGGTATATCAATGGCTTGATGAATTAAATATGACGATTACCGGCAAAACAGGCGTGCGTGTTTTTCACGATTATTTGCAAAATCGCCAGTTACAGAGCGAAAACTTTCCGGCGTTGCTGGAATTGGAACAGCGTTATTGCCGACAGGAGCCTTATATCAGCTTGGGTCGCTACATTCATGTCATGGCACGCAAACCATCTTTAACAGTTTAAAGGACAAATTATGAGTGAATATTCCCAGACTGTCCCGGAACTGGTGTCTTGGGCCAGGAAAAACGATTTTTCCATCTCCTTGCCCGCAGAAAGATTGGCTTTTCTGATGGCAATTGCGGTGTTGAACAGCGAGCGTCTGGATGGCGAGATGAGCGAAGGAGAGCTGGTTGATGCCTTTCGTGAAGTTTGCAAAGGATTTGAGCAGACCACGGAATCTGTCGCGGTGCGGGCCAACAATGCCATCAATGATATGGTGCGCCAGAAACTTCTTAGCCGTTTCACCAGTGAATTGGCTGATAGCAATTCAATCTATCGCTTAACCCCGCTTGGGATGAGTATCAGTGACTATTACATTCGCCAGCGGGAATTTTCTACCCTACGTCTTTCGATGCAACTTTCGGTGGTGGCGGGTGAGTTGCACCGGGCAGCGGAAGCGGCGGAGGAAGGGGGAGATGAATTTCACTGGCACCGTAATGTTTTTGCGCCGCTGAAATATTCTGTTGCAGAAATCTTCGATAGCATCGACATGTCTCAGCGCGTCATGGATGAGCAGCAAAGCTCGGTTAAAGAAGATATTGCGGCGTTGCTGAATCAAGATTGGCAGGCCGCGATTGCCAACTGTGAGCAACTGTTATCCGAAACATCGGGTACGTTGCGGGAACTTCAGGACACACTAGAAGCGGCTGGAGATAAACTACAGGCTAATTTGCTGCGTATTCAGGAAGCCAACATGGACAGCGGCGGATCAGAACTGGTTGATAAACTGGTATTTGATCTGCAAAGCAAACTGGACCGTATTATCAGTTGGGGCCAGCAGGCGATTGATTTATGGATTGGCTATGATCGTCACGTTCACAAATTTATCCGTACTGCGATTGATATGGATAAAAACCGTATTTTCTCTCAGCGCTTACGTCAATCAGTTCAACACTATTTTGATCACCCGTGGACCCTCACCATTGCTAACGCTGAACGTTTGCTCGATATGCGGGACGAAGAATTGACGTTACGTAATGAAGAAGTGACGGGGGAACTGCCATTAGCGCTGGAATATGAAGAATTCAGTGAAATAAACGAACAACTGGCGGAAATGATTGAAAAAGCGCTGTTGATATATCGGCAGGAACAGCGCCCACTGGATTTAGGGGCAGTGTTAAGGGATTACCTTGCTCAGCATCCGCTCTCTCGTCACTTTGATGTGGCGCGTATTTTGGTGGATCAGGCTGTACGATTGGGTGTAGCAGAAGCGGATTTCTCTGGGTTGCCAGCGGAATGGTTAGCGATTAATGATTACGGAGCCAAGGTACAGGCACATGTCATCGACACATATTGAACAATTTATGCCAGTTAAACTGGCGCAGGCGTTAGCCAATTCACTTTTCCCGGAACTGGACAGCCAGCTTCGTGCGGGTCGTCATATCGGAATGGATGATCTTGATAATCACGCTTATCTGATGGATTTTCAGGAGCAATTGGAGGAATTTTACGCCCGTTATAATGTGGAATTGATCCGTGCGCCGGAAGGTTTCTTCTATCTGCGTCCTCGTTCAACGACCTTAATCCCGCGCTCGGTATTATCAGAGCTGGATATGATGGTAGGAAAAATCCTCTGTTACCTCTATCTCAGCCCGGAACGTCTGGCTAATCAGGGGATTTTTACTGCTCAGGAGCTGTATGAAGAGCTGATCTCATTGGCGGATGAAGGCAAGTTGATGAAATTTGTCAACCAGCGCTCCTCCGGTTCCGATTTGGATAAACAGAAATTGCAGGAAAAGGTGCGCACGGCGCTGAACCGCCTGCGTCGTCTGGGCATGGTCTATTTCCTGCCAAATGACAACAACAAATTTACCATTACTGAGGCGGTATTCCGTTTTGGTGCTGATGTACGCAGCGGCGACGATCCTCGTGAAGTCCAACTGAGGATGATCCGTGACGGTGAGGCAATGCCGGTTGAAGGCGGCTTATCGTTTGATGAGAGTGAAAATGATGAAACACCGGATAACTCAGCAGAAGATGCGGGAGATGAACAACCATGATTGAACGCGGTAAATTTCGTTCACTGACGCTAGTTAACTGGAATGGTTTTTTTGCCAGAACATTTGATCTTGATGAATTAGTGACCACCTTATCAGGAGGTAATGGGGCGGGTAAATCCACCACGATGGCGGCTTTTGTCACTGCGCTGATCCCTGATTTAACCTTGTTGCATTTCCGTAACACCACCGAAGCCGGTGCAACTTCCGGTTCGCGTGATAAAGGTTTGCACGGCAAGTTGCGTGCGGGGGTCTGTTACTCAACGCTGGATGTGCTTAACTCGCGGCATCAGCGGGTCATCGTTGGGGTGAGGCTGCAACAAGTTGCGGGGCGTGATCGCAAGGTTGATATCAAACCCTTTATGATCCAAGGCTTGCCAACCGCTATTCAACCTACGCAGCTATTAACTGAAAATGTAGGTGAAAGACAGGCGCGTGTATTGCCGCTAAATGAACTGAAAGATCGCCTTGATGAGATGGAAGGCGTGCAGTTCAAACAATTTAACTCCATCACCGATTACCATGCGCTGATGTTTGAGTTGGGGGTGATCCCCAAACGCCTGCGTTCAGCGAGTGATCGCAGTAAATTCTATCGTCTGATCGAAGCTTCCCTGTATGGCGGTATTTCCAGCGCCATTACCCGTTCCCTGCGCGATTATTTGCTACCGGAAAACAGTGGGGTTCGGAAGGCATTTCAGGATATGGAAGCGGCGCTGCGTGAAAACCGTATAACACTGGAAGCTATCCGGGTAACCCAATCTGATCGCGATCTGTTCAAACACTTGATCACCGAAGCGACCTCTTACGTTTCCGCTGATTATATGCGCCATGCCAATGAACGTCGCACCCATCTGGATCAAGCATTAGCATTGCGTGGAGAACTGTTTGGCAGCCATAGGCAACTGGCGACTGAGCGGTATCGTCATGTAGAAATAGCGCGAGAATTAGCTGAACAGAACGGAGCCTCTGCCGATTTAGAAGCTGATCATCAGGCGGCCAGTGATCACCTGAATTTGGTGCAGACAGCCATGCGTCAGCAGGAAAAAATTGACCGTTATCAGGGGGATCTGGAAGAACTTTCTTATCGTCTGGAAGAGCAAACTGAGGTTGTTGAAGAAGCAGCGGAAATTCAGGCTGAATATGAAGCCAGAGCGGAAGCGGCAGAACAGGAAGTCGATGAGCTGAAAAGCCAATTGGCGGATTACCAGCAGGCATTGGATGTTCAGCAAACCCGCGCTATTCAATATCAACAGGCGTTACAAGCACTGGAACGTGCCCGAGAGCTGTGTCGGCTACCGGATCTTTCTGCGGATAATGCAGAAACATGGTTGGAAACTTTTCAGTCTAAAGAGCAACAGGCGACAGAAGCCTTGTTGGCGTTAGAGCAGAAATTAAGTGTTGCGGATGCGGCTCATAATCAGTTCGAACAGGCGTATCAATTAGTCAAAAGTATGGTTGGTGAAATCAGCCGTAGTGAAGCATGGCAGAGCGCCCGTGAATTGCTGCGTGATTGGCCGGCGCAGCAACATCTGGCGGATCGTGTGCAACCATTGCGAATGCGATTGGCTGAACTGGAACAGCGCTTGAACAACCAACAGGATGCTGAGGATTTATTAAGCGAGTTTTGTAAGCGTCAGGGGCGACAGTATCAAGCCGAAGATCTGGAAGCGCTGCAAAATGAACTGGAAGCCCGGCAGGATGCGTTGAGTCTGAGCGTTAATGAAAGCGGTGAACGCCGTATGGAGATGCGTCAGACGCTTGAACAACTGAAACAGAAAATTCAGTCATTGACTACCCGCGCGCCGGTTTGGTTGGCTGCGCAGGATACCTTGCATCAACTGTGCGAACAGAGTGGTGAAACGCTGGCAAGCAGTAATGACGTAACGGAATATATGCAGCAACTACTTGAGCGCGAGCGTGAAACCACGGTAGAGCGTGATGAAGTTGCCGCACAGAAACGTGAGTTGGAAAAGCAAATCGAACGTCTCAGTCAGCCAAGTGGTGCGGAAGACAGCCGAATGATTGCATTGGCGGAACGTTTCGGCGGGGTTTTGCTGTCAGAAATTTATGACGATATCACCATTGATGATGCACCGTACTTCTCCGCCCTGTATGGGCCTGCCCGCCACGGCATTGTAGTGCCAGATCTCTCCTTGGTGCGTCCACAGCTTGAAACGCTGGAAGATTGCCCGGAAGATCTCTATTTAATTGAAGGAGATCCGCAATCTTTTGATGACAGTGTATTTAATGCCGAAGAGCAGCAAAGTGCGGTACTGGTCAAATCCTCTGACCGTCAGTGGCGTTATTCCCGTTACCCTGAATTGCCGTTGTTTGGTCGTGCTGCCAGAGAAAACCGTTTAGAAGCTTTGAATCTGGAGCGCGATACCTTAGCAGAGCGTTATGCCACGCTCTCTTTTGATGTGCAGAAAATCCAGCGTGCGCATCAGTCGTTCAGTCAGTTTGTCGGTAAACACCTCTCTGTCGCATTTGATACCGATCCAGAAGCCGAAATCCGCGAACTGAAACAGCAGCGTACAGAGTTAGAGCGGGAACTCTCCCGGTTTGAAGAGCAGACTCAACAACAGCGTCAGCAATATACTCAGGCTAAAGAGAGCCTGACCGCATTAAATCGTTTGCTCCCCCAAATCACATTACTGTTGGATGAAACCTTAATCGATCGCGTAGAAGAAATACGTGAAGAATTGGATGAAGCGCAAGAAGCCGCCCGTTTCTTGCAACGGCATGTCTCGGCGCTGGTGAAGTTGGAACCGATGGTTGCTGTTCTGCAAAGCGATCCACAGCAGCATCAACAGTTGCAACAGGATTATGAAACCGCCAAACAGAGCCAGCATCAAGCTAAACAACAGGCTTTTACGCTGGTGGAAGTGGTACAGCGTCGTGCGCATTTTAGCTACAGCGATTCTGCCGGTATGCTCAACGAAAATGCGGACCTGAATGACAAACTGCGTCAGCGTCTGGAACATGCAGAATCGGACCGCAGCCGCTCCCGCGAACAATTGCGTCAACAGCAAGCGCAATATTCCCAATTTAACCAAGTGCTGGCATCTCTAAAGAGCTCTTACGAAACCAAACAGGATATGTTGAAAGAGTTGCAACAGGAGATGAAAGATATTGGTGTTCAGGCAGATGCCAATGCAGAAGCGCGTGCTCGTGAACGTCGTGATCACCTGCATGAAGCGCTTAGCGCTAACCGTTCCAGAGTCAATCAGCTTGAGAAACAGATTGCCTTTTGCGAAGCGGAAATGGATAGCTTGCAGAAAAAGCTGCGTAAACTGGAACGCGATTACTATCAAATCCGTGAGCAGGTGGTTTCAGCCAAAGCGGGCTGGTGCTCCGTGATGCGCATGGTGAAAGACAACGGTGTTGAGCGTCGTCTGCATCGCCGTGAACTGGCATATATGGAGGGAGGCGCATTACGTTCCATGTCGGATAAGGCACTAGGGGCATTGCGTCTGGCAGTAGCTGATAACGAACATCTACGTGATGCGTTGCGTTTATCCGAAGATCCAAAACGCCCGGAACGTAAAATTCAGTTCTTTATTGCTGTTTATCAGCACCTGCGTGAACGCATTCGTCAAGATATTATCCGCACTGACGATCCGGTGGATGCCATTGAACAGATGGAAATTGAGCTGGCCCGTTTGACAGAAGAGCTGACCGCTCGCGAGCAAAAGTTAGCCATCAGTTCAAAAAGCGTGGCGAATATTATCCGCAAAACCATTCAGCGTGAGCAGAACCGTATTCGAATGCTAAATCAGGGATTACAAGCGGTCTCCTTTGGTCAAGTGCGTGGTGTGCGGCTGAATGTGAACGTGCGTGAAAGCCACGCGATATTGCTGGATGTGCTTTCTGAACAGCAGGAACAGCATCAGGATCTATTTAACAGCCAGCGATTGACCTTCTCGGAAGCAATGGCGAAACTTTATCAGCGCCTGAATCCGCAAGTAGATATGGGGCAGCGTTTGCCGCAAACCATAGGTGAAGAGTTACTGGATTATCGCAACTACTTGGAATTGGATGTTGAAGTTAACCGCGGCTCTGATGGCTGGTTAAAAGCAGAGAGTGGGGCGTTATCGACCGGTGAAGCGATTGGGACCGGCATGTCGATTCTGGTGATGGTGGTGCAGAGTTGGGAAGAAGAATCCCGCCGTCTGCGTGGTAAAGATATTTCCCCTTGTCGGTTGCTATTCCTTGATGAAGCGGCGCGTCTGGATGCCAAATCTATCGCCACCTTATTTGAATTATGCGAACGCCTACAAATGCAGTTAATTATCGCCGCGCCCGAAAATATCAGCCCTGAAAAAGGGACCACCTATAAATTGGTGCGTAAAGTATTTAACAACCACGAACATGTTCATGTGGTTGGGCTGCGAGGATTTGGTCAGGATGTGCCGGCAACTCAATTGATTTCAGATGCTATCGCTTAATTAAATGGATGGTTTACGGTCATTATAAGTTGGGAAAATAAAGAAAGTGCGCCACGGATGGCGCAATAGATTATTGACAAAGTGCGGGTTTTTTATCTGGCACTTTGTTTTAATTCAGCTCCGTTCACCAGACGGAGCTTGCTGCCATGTTAAGGTGCTGGTGTAAACAGGGGAGTTAGACGAGTTAAATCTATTTCCTGTTTAACTTGTGCCAAGCTATATGCTTCCTGGAGTCTCAGCCACATTTCCGGCGTACTGCCGATCACGCTGGCTAAACGAACCGCCATTCCTGGCGTTACTGCCGCGTTACCTTCAACAACACGCCCAATAGTTGACGGTGAGACATCCAGCGCACGTGCAAGCGCTCTAAGACTAATATTTAAGTGCTCCATCTCGTCAGAGATATAGCGCCCCGGATGGGGTGGCATACGTTTAGTCATTAATGATAGTCCTCGTAGTTCAGTATATATACCCGTCATCTTTCAAGTTGCCTCTTTGTTGGCTGCACTCACTCACCCCGGTCACATAGTTATCTATGCTCCCGGGGATTCGCTCCCTTGCCGTCGCGATGCATCTTGAAATCCATAGGGTATAAACATCACCATCGTTAAATTCGAAAGTTAATCTCCAGTTACCCGATACGCTTACCGCCCAAATACCCTTTCGGTCTCCTGTAAGTGGGTGAAGTTGAAAACTCGGTAAACTCAAATCATTCAGGCTGCTTGCTAAATCTAATGCATTTAACAGTAGGTCTAGCCTGTTAGCATGGTGGGCAACAATTCCCGCCGTTGTTCCTTTTTCGTAATACTTTCGTAACCCTTTATGCTTCCAACTTTTAATCATTGTTTGCGTCCTGTTGCGTTACGAGAGACAGCATAACACATGTCGATCGTTGCGCAACAACATTTCTTTGATAAAATAATATCAGATTATTGGCAAAGTGCTGTTTTTTTATCCGGTACTTTGTTTTAATTCAGTTTCGTTCACTAAACGAGGCTTGCCACCCTGTTAAGAACACCTTCTCTCCAGACGTTCTCGTCAGAAACGCTCTCGCTTGATGAGCTGGTTCCTAAAAATCATTTGGTCCGTCAAGTCGATGCCACCATTGATTTCGAATTTATTTATCCGCGAATGAGTTGCCCCATTATATTGCCACAATAATAACGCCTTGGTGGGGGATTAAACCGGGTTAATGAGGAAAATGGATGGCGCAATAGATATTTAACTTGAAAAATTGTACCATTATTTTCTGCTTATTAAGATTCGGTATTATTGATATGGGAAAAGGACATATTATGCGGAAGACAACATATAGAGTTGCAAAGGGAAATCTTGCTTCAATTATGGACCAAGCCGTTCAGGATGGTGCGCCAATATTGATCACCAGACAAAACGGTGGAGATTGTGTCATTATTTCAAGTGCAGAATATGCAAGTCTTAAAGAAACAGCTTATTTATTACGATCACCAGCTAATGCAAAACATTTACTTAAATCATTAGAGCAGGTAAGTGGTGGGAGTTTGCAGGAAAGGCAGTCAGATAAATAAACGCGTTAATAAAGAAAATGCGCCAAGGGTGGCGCAATAATTATTCTAATCTAGCAACTATTTTTAGTTTATGTCAGAGGCCAATTCAAGAACACCACGCTATCATTGTAATGACTATTGGTACCATTTTCAGCACCGATAATAGCGGTTCCCGGATTTCCATCAAATGTATTATCGAAATAACGAAGTTTGCATGGTTTGCCATCTCCTGCAATCTCAATACAGATTTTGCCTGTACCTGATGTGTAGGCTTTAGTCGCCATGAGATTATTTTGTCCTTTACCGGTTAGTGTATCTACCAGAAGATCGTCAATATATACTTTTACAGTTTGCGGGATATTTGTATTAGCGTAGGCTATCAGGCCGAATCGAATACTTTGAGGTAACTGGAAACAATATTTACCCGTATCATTAGTACCACATGTTCCATTACAGACTTTACTATTGCCTCCATTATTATCTCGGTGACTGCCTAATAAATCAGTATCGACCGATACCGCCGATTGAATATTTTTGAAGGTTAACCCTCTCCAACCCTCATTATCGCTGGAGATGATGATTGGCCCGGCATCAAGTGCATTCAAATTTGGGTCGAACCGAATAAAAGAATCACCTTTGAAAAAATAAATAAAATTTCCATCGATATCTGGCCATGAAATAACAGCACCCAGATTGCTACTAAATGCTGCATATTTCCCGGTCATTCCCCACCGATCTGAAATAGTGCTGGTCTTAATTGTGTGTAAATCGATGGTGTAATCTACACAATGTTCACCTTTAAAGAAACAGACAGTGTTTGTAGTCAATTCTATGGCTGCATCTATTCCATTTTCCAGTTCTGTTCCTTTTAATCCAGGCCATCCATCTATAATGAAGTTCGGTCCATCAACGACCTGTGCTTTCGCGATATCGAATTTAAGATATAGTGAACCTTTAAAAAAATATAAAAAACCATTTAGATTAATAATATCGTCAATATATCTTTGAAACCCGGCAGGCAGGTTGGACCAATCTTTAGCGATGGGTTGGGGGTAACCAATGTATTTATTTAAACATTGATTATTGAACTTAATGTTTTCTTCATTCAGGAAGAAGTAACTAGATATATTCATTGTTATATATCCTTTGTAATTAAAAAATAAGCGGTAATTTAAATCTTTTTTGTGCATCGGAATTAAAGTTTCATAATAAAAGCTAATAAATAATAAGGCGGAATTATATCAACACTATGATTATGTGAAGGGGACGATGCTGTTGCCGGGTGATTATGTCCTTGTCCTCCTCCTGTGTGTGATGTATATGCGTAAACAGGCAAATTGGAAAGAGTCGATACTACACCAGTGTCATTACGTATTTGATAAATATTATCGCCGCCAGGGAAATAAGAGCCATATCTCATTCCCCACCCATTCACATAACCCACACCTTCAATATGTTTATGACTAGGTATTTGTGCTTCTGTTAATGCTGTATTTCCCACAGTAACATTTACCGAAACTGTAGTGGATGTTGTATTTTTGGGAAAGTTTTTTCCGTCACTATTTCCACTAGCTTTACTACTGCTTTTTCCTGTCTCAGAAATAGTTTCCCCGCACATGACAAAACGACTTCTTAAATCTGGTGTTCCATTATTACCATCACAAAAAGCCCAGCCGGTAGGAGCATCCATACCGGAGAACATCATAATCATTCCTTTTGGCAGTACATTATTGGGATCAATACTGATGCCGCTACTGTCTACTTTAATACCATTACCCGCTTTTACATTTAGTCCATCTTTATCTGCTTTTAAGCCGCCGTCAGGGTTAATTTTTATTGCTTGTGTATAGTCATCACCCGGTTTTAGCGCTGAATGTAGATTATCAGTCCGACTGGGCGTTTTACCAACTGTATGGCGATCCATAGTATTGGTATTCTCTGTATTGGATTCTGAAGTGGACAGGTTATATTCTTTTTCCATTTTTATCACCTTGTATATGATATTGAGTTGTTTTGTTCAACAATGAAATTGATGATTTTTTCCTTTATTTACTATTTACATTTAAAATATGAAAAACGTTTATTGCTTTGTCTTCATTAGTTTTGATTTAAGGGTATAGCTACCGCAATAATATGATTTATAGATGTTATTGTTTATATTTAAAAATTTATCCAATAGTTATTTAAATGATTTTATGTGAAACAAAATAATTATGGGAAATTAATTTTTAGACGCAACATTAATTAATAACAGAGATTGTTATCTGATGTTTATTTATCTGTATTTTCAGTTTTAAATATGGCAAAGATAGGATGATTAATAGGGTTATTTTTATTGATTGGGATAAGTGGATTGGTTTTATTTTCAATGCTGGCCTTTTGCGACACCCTCTTCAGGGTGAGGAGGATGTCAGAGCAGAGTTTTGTTTCATCACGAAGAGCGAAGGTGGATTACAGGTAAGCTCAGTATGAAAAATAGAGCTTACAGTAATCCAATAATCGTTTATGGCTTAATAACTTGATCTTCAATATTAAATTTGAATAATGCATCTTCATTTAAAGTTCTTGGTAGTAGCATTTTAACAATAGGTAAAAATTTACCTGTTGCATCTTTATAATCACGCTGATCTTTTTGTGCATCAGCTAAGCCTGAATTTTCTGAATAAAAAAGGGCTTCAATAGGTAATTTACTAGGATCATTTTCTTCCCAGGTTGAAATTCTGATTTCATTCTGTTTTGGTGGAATATTAGGAGTACGTGGAAGTTTTTTGATACTTTCTAACATTTGATAGAAAGCTATAGCTGGATTATCTACATCTTTAGTAACATTAAATCCACATTGAAAAAGATCTTGAGAGTTTACTTTCCTATAATTTTTTATCCAATCATCGGAATTCATCACATTTTGTTCTTGGCAAGATTTACCTTTATCTTTCGCCTTAGTAATATTTTCACCACAACCTTTATTCGCTCTCTCATTTGTATAGCCATCAATAGGAAATGCACACAATACAGAAAAATCGACGCTATCTTTAGGTGCTATATGTTCAGGGAAAACAATAAATCCATTTTTATATCCATAAGCTAAGCGTTTAAACTTAGCGTCTTTCCTTAAATATGAAAAAGAAACACCACCACTTTTCATAGATGATGAGCTAGGTTGCCAAAATTTATGATTATTTGAACGTATAGTGCCACGCAATATAACTCCAGAGCAAAGAAAAGCAGGCGATTGAGCATCACCACAATCTTTGACGGTATTATTATATTGTTGGGTTAATATACTCGCAATATTATTTTGTACCTCGGTTTCATTTTCCGTTTGAGTAAAGGCAAGAGTATTTGCTGAAAAAAAGACAATACTAAGGAGCAAACCTACAATAGGTTTTTTCATAAAATCCTCACTTAATTTAAAGTGTGTTAATTGAAATTAAATTGTTCCTCATTCACTTCCTAGTAGAGTTTTTCACTGTTTTGCTTATATCACAACTATCAGATTTGATAGTTGTTCTAGTCAATTATTGGACTAATCTTAGTATTAACGGTTTGAAAAATATAACAATACCCAGGTTAAATTATGATTGACTTATATGAGTTTTATTCAGATTGTGTTATTGAGGAGTTTAATGATCTTCATTTTGTTATTAAAACCATTCAATCTATTACTGATGTAGAATGGTACTCTCTCTTTTACTCTTCAACTAAAAATAATATTAAAGAAGCAAATTTCATTACCAATAATGATCAATTAGCCTTAAAATATAAAAAAGAAAAATATATCAATAACAATCCCATTTTTGAATATTGCATAAAAAACACGATCCCTTTCATATGGGATTGCAATAAACTAGAAAAAAAATCACTTTTTTTACATGAAATTAAAGATTATGGCATAAATCATGGCATATCTTTTCCTATGCATGGTATTAATCATGAGTTTGGAATTTTAACTTTATCTTTTTATTGCAAAGAAGATGATTATATAGGGACAATAAATAAAAATTTCAATCAACTAATGGCATTAAGAGATATAATACTACATTATTTAATTATTTTAAAAAACAAAAAAAACAACATTAAATTAAGTGAAAGAGAAAAAGAAGTTTGTTCTTGGTATTTAATTGGCAAAACAACATGGGAGATATCACGCATACTTAATTGCTCAGAAGCAAATGTTAATTTTCATTTTAAGAAAATTAGAGAAAAATTTAATGTTAATTCTAGAGGCGCAGCCATAATAAAAGCCATCGAAAATGGTCAAATAGAATTATGAAGCCTTGTTTTACTATCAAATCTGATAGTTGTGATATAAGCAAAACAGTGAAAAACTCTACTAGGAAGTGAATGAGGAACAATTTAATTTCAATTAACACACTTTAAATTAAGTGAGGATTTTATGAAAAAACCTATTGTAGGTTTGCTCCTTAGTATTGTCTTTTTTTCAGCAAATACTTTTGCTTTCACTCAAGCGGAAAATGAAACCGAGGTACAAAATGATATTGCGAGTATATTAACCCAACAATATAATAATACCGTTAAAGATTGTGGTGATGCTCAATCACCCGCTTTTCTTTGCTCTGGAGTTTTGATGAGAGGGACTCGTCCGGGATTTAAATTTTGGAAGTTAAATCCATCTTCTATAAAAAATAATGGAGTTTCTTTTTCATACTTAAGAAAAGATTCTAAATTTGGCAATACATTTGCTAGCGTTAATGGTTTTATTCTTTTTCCTGAACAGATGGCCCCTAAAGATAAGGTTAAAGTTCCTGTATTATGCTCCTATGTTCTTGATGCAAATACTTGGGGGCGTCAGGGAAATTATTGTGGTGCGCCGCCTAAACCTTCAGATGCGAAATCATGCCAAGATTTTGGTGTTTTCACCGCTCATGAATTAAATAAAGCTATTGCAAGAAAATCTGCATGGGGAATCTGTGCATTTGATGTTAGACCGACGGCTAAAAATCCAGCAGATGCTTTTTATCAAACATTACTTGCAATGCCTTATCATGGTAATGGTTTAAATTATAATGAGATAGTCGTTCAACCTTGGGATGAGAATAAGCCACAAACATTACCTATTGAAGCCCTTTTTTATTCAGAAAATGCAGGTCTAGTTAATGCACAAAAAGATCAACGTGATTATAAAGATGCAACAGGTAAATTTTTACCTATTGTTAAAATCAAATTACCTAAAGGCGTAAATGTAAAACAGGCAACAGATGCTGTATTTACATTTGACCCTAAAGATCAAGTTGTGAGTCAGTAATATACCCTATGGATTTCAAGATGCATCGCGACGGCAATTTGTTCTACGGCATTAATGAGTAGAAAATAAAAAATGCGCCACGGATGGCGCATAGATATTTAGTCTGATATTGTACAGTTTATTTTCTGTTTATCAGATTAAATGTTATTAATACGAAAGTTGGAAGAGCACGTTTTAATTTATTGTTATTCTCGCGTGGGTATTCTATTGAATAAATAGTAATTTTATATTGAAATTAAATCATCAGAATTTTCTTTAACGATAATAATACCTATCCCATTTACTTTAACCACGGATTCTTGCTTGTTTACCCATATAGAAAGAATATCTTTTATTTTGGGTAGATAGGTTGAGAGAGTAATACCTGAAACTTCAAGAATAACACTTTCATTTTTCTGATTATAATTATTATCTGGTGTGGATTTGGTTATCAGATTGACTTTAGCCAGAGCAAGGTGAATATCTTCTGTACCACCTAAATCGGCACATAATTTATCTGCCAGAGCTTGGCTTATTTGTGAATTATCCAGACTGGTTTTTTGAACCACGGAAGTGGATATCTGGCTGATTGGCGTCATATTGTCTTTAATATCTTGCAGTCTCATCGGTACGGTAATGGAATAGAGTAAAGAGAGGCGAGGGCGATTGCCGAGAGATTGCCAAAAATTACCCAAGCTATTTAAATTTTCCTGTTGGGGAATAACCCGGGTATAGGCACCGGGAATGCCGGTTAATTGGCGATTATTGATTAATGCATTTAAAACCCGTGTCATCACTTGTGCAGCTTGATTATTGGGTTGGCTGTCTGGGCTGGAGCTGTCGCTAGAGGGCTTACTCGCATCCCAGTAGGTAATTAAATAGTTACAATTAATATTGACCCATCCCGGTAATAATGTGTTGGTTGCCGGGTTATAACGTCTTGATTCGGCGGATCGTAATTGTAGATCTTCGTGTATATCATAAAGAAATACACTGACCGTCGGTTCTGATTGAATAGAATTAATTTCGGGTAGATCAAAACGAATATCAATTTTTTGACCGGCAATGTCTAAATATTGAGATAAAATAGTATTTAATGCTTGATTAATCTCGATAATCGCATTGTCAGAAGCAATGATGGTTGTCATGTTTGTTCCTATGCTATTGAATATTTAAAAAGCTAATCGGCCGGTTTTATTTAATTCAAGTATCACGGCTCGATCTATATGTTTATTTTCGATTTGTTCACAATTATCATCTGCTGCTAATATTGATGATAATAAAGCAATATTCCTGATATTAGCACCAGTTAAATCAGCCCGTTTAGCCAGATGGGCAAAATCAATTTCATTGGATAGCGTCAGTTGTTCCGGCCAAATGACTTGCCACATTTTTTTACGTAACGCTTCATCCGGGTAAGTAAAACGGGTAATAAAGGTAAAACGGCGATTAAACGCACTGTCTAAATGATTGCGATTATTGGTGGCTAAAATCACTAATCCCGGATAATTTTCCAGTCGTTGTAATAGGTAAGATACTTCAATATTCGCATGTCTGTCTTTGGCATCTTTGGTCTCACTGCGTTTGCCAAATAAGGCATCGGCTTCGTCGAAAAACAGTACCCCGGAATCCGCTTCGGCTAGATCGAAAATACGAGAGATATTTTTTTCCGTTTCACCGATATATTTATTTACCACGGTAGAGAGATCAACCTTAATCAGATCAACACCAAGATAACCGGCAATTACCTCAGCAGCCATTGTTTTGCCGGTTCCTGACTCACCGTAAAATAGGGCGCTAATTCCGGTGCCGTAACTGATTTTTTCCTGAAAGCCGGCACCCAGAATTTGGTCACGGTAATTAATCGCTGCGATAATTTCTTTTAATTGCTGCGTTAATGTGTCTGAAACCACTAAATCGTTAAAACTGCGTTTTGGCGTGATTCGTTGAGCCAGTTTGCCGAAATTCTGTTGGGCGCGGAAACTTAATGCTTGACGCAGATCGGTTTCTTCCAATTGGCCTTCGGGTTGTCGCACCATTTGATATTGATAAGCTTCTGCAAGAATGAGCGGTAATGTTTCCGCGGTAAATGAAAAACGCTGACATAGCTGAGTAATATTGATTTTTTGAGTGATATTCTCCGGTAAGCTTGCTTTGAGCAAGGTTTTTTTATCCGTCAATGTCGCAATGGGCATATTAATTTGCACCATTGGTAGATGCTTAATCCAGACGAATGACTCTCCCGGTTCTACTAAGCAAACTACGCGTAATTTTGGCTGATGCAGCAAAATAGATAAATCGTGGTGTAATATTTTCGTTGTTTCTGTAAGCAAAGAAAAATTACGGATTAATAAACAAGCGTTATGTAACCGGGTTTCTCGTATTGCATCCGCCAGCAGGTCGGATATTCTGGTTGTATTTTCTTCATCGGTCAGGTGGGCTAAATCAAGCGTTAAAGTATTAATGCCATGAGATCCCATAATATTACTGACTGCTAATTCTCTGGCGCTGCCTTCTTTTCCTCTGAGTATTACCAATGGACGTATTCCGTTGGTTTCATTTAATAATATCTTTTCAAATGAATGATAAAGAGTTTGTGGATACCCATTATATGAGGCAGGCGTTTGCCAGTTAGCACAGGTTATCAGGGGGGATAAAAGTGTTCGTTGTCCCAATAAAAAATGCCAGACAGCGCTGTGGGTTAAAAATTGTGTTTGTAACCAGATAGATTCTTCGTGATTATTGAGTCGTAATAATTGGTTACTGATTAATGGTGTTTGCGGTAAAAAGCTGTTTTGCAGTAATTGCCGATCACTTTGACGTTGGCTAAATAATTCAATAGCTAAAGCGAAACTGGGCCACTGTTTTTTACTGCTACCATTTAGAGCGGCAAATAATGCATGGTAACGGCTATCGAAATGGGGTAATAAACCTAATAATAAAATATCACGCTCAAATTCAGTCAATTCAAAACGTTCGACCAATAATGATAACGCATCAAGGGCAGGGTTTTCCTCGATTTCTGGATGGTGAATAGGATTATTTGTTTTAGCCAGCCAATGAGGTATACCTTGCGGTGATATTAAACACTGTTCTACTTCATCTTCGGTCAGTAAAAAACTTTCCGGTAATGAATAGTATTGGTCTCCTTTTTGATAATAATATTGCTGTAATAGCAGATCGATACGTTCCAAATGGGGATAAATCCAGCGTAATTCAGCCACGTTAAAGAGGTTATTTGTGAGTAGGTAGTCCATATAAGCCTTCTAAATATTTTTCCAGTCAATCTTTAAAGGATGATCCAGCCAGGGAAGCTTGGCGATATTTAATGGCCAAGGCCAATCGTCTAATAGCACATCAAACGGTTGATGCTCTACCGTGATTTTGATTTCTTGCTCATTTATCAACAATGCACCGGGCCGTTGTAAAAATAATTGGCGAACGTCATTGCGGCTTAATTTTTTCCAGCCGGAAAGTTGGTTGATAATGGCGTCTAACCATTGATCTATTATCAACTGTTTTTCCGGTTCAAGTGGGAGTAATTGAATCATTTCATCAACCATTAATCCACATAGAACGTTATTCAGCATTTTTCGTTCCCGCGGTATTTCTTCTTTTCCCCAAATCAAATAATTAAGGAAATTAACCGCGCTAAATTGGGCTTGACGATGGATAAATTTTTGTTCTTCAAGTAAGCTAAATTGATTAAATAATGCGGGTAGCATCGGCCATAAAATCAATATGCCGGCGTTATTCACCTGATATGGCAAAATTTTTCCGGGCAATAAATTTGATTCAGAACGTACTTTTCTGATAGCTCGAAATTGGCTGCATTTATTATCTTTAATAGATAGATTATTTGATACTGATGATATCTTATGGTTTTCTGATATTAACTTTTGATTTGTCGAATATTGATATTGCTGAATGTTCTGAATATCAACGTGAGTACAGGCTAATTTCTTACTAGATTTATTCTTATTTGCATGGGCTGAAATAAAATGTTCTGGAATATATTGGTTTCCCTGAGTGATTTTGCCGTTAATGTCAGTAATAACCGACTGTTTACTGGATTGATTTCGATTAGTATGTTTTTGAGTAAAATGTTCAGGTAAATATGGTTCTTCCAGAGGATTAATGTTGTCATGATGAGTGGCAATTAATTCCTTACCGAGTGTGTTTTTATCCGTATGGTTTGAAATAGAATGTTCAGGTAAATATTTTTCCTGCTGAATTTTCGAGATGTTTATATTAGCAGGAGTTAATTCTATATTAGAACGATTTTTATCTGTATAGTTTTCAATAAAAAGTTCTGATAAATATTGATATTCTTTAGTAGATAGATATTTTTTACTGAATCTTGCAACAGCAATAGTTTGCCAGAACTGCTTTAACCAACTATTTAATGGAATATTGTCAGTGATAATCTGGCGAAATAACGTAATAATCGATGTTGCATTAAGTGTACCATTATCTAATTCAGTGGTGAGATGTGATAGCACTTTCGCATCCAGTTTAGGTATCTCCTGTGTATGATTTAGCTGTATATATTGCAAGGCATTGAGTATCAATTGTCCGGGGGAGACAGGTTCCCCCAAATATTGTGATCTGTTTATCTTTTCGGATAGTCTGTAGTTAATCGCGCTTAATAAAGTGGGTTGCTTGAGCATTAATAACCGTTGTAGACTTGGTTCAGATAAACAGCTTTTTGCTAAAAATAAAGCTAATTTATCTTCTATTCCCGCTAATTGATTAACTAATTGCCGGATATTGATGTCAATATTTTGATGATGAGTTTTAATCTCTATTGAATTCAATGCGGAATTCTTTTGATTTAAATAATGAATGAAATCTTCAACATTAATTGAATTGTTGACATATAATAAAGACGATTTGTTGGTTATTTTTTGCGATTTTGATTCTATTAGGGATGTTTTTTTCTCCTGATGATTAATTTGATATTGGCTTAATGCTTTATTTAATGCGGTATTAAGCTTTACAGGGAATAGTGAATTAAAATTATGTAGATTTATTTCACCAAGATCCAGAGTTAATGTTTCTAAATATATGCTCTGATTAATGGGATGTTGAGTAAAAAATATGTTAAATAACTTATTAATATCAGCTTGATTAAGTAGGGAGCCATGTAATACTTTTTTAGCTACCTGTTGATTATTAGTTTCAATAGTAATAATAATTCTGTTTAACAGATTTGGCTCCCAAGGCATATTTAATCTCTCATTGTTAATTGATAGATATGAAAATATAATCAAATTTATATAGGAATAATATTGTCCTGATTAATTAGTCTATTTTTTCATAATATATCTCATATAATATATATTTGCTGTAAAAGCTTCTCCGAAACTTAATCTAAAGATGGTATAAGATTTTCTATCCCAGCCTGAAACTAAATTAAGAACACCATCTCTATTTCCTGGGTTATTTAAATTAGGTGTTCCATTATTCCCATCACACCATACCCAGCCATTAGGTAAACCACCATCATTATAAAATGGCACAATTGTTCCTGATGGGATAATTAGGTCAGCGAGTGCTGATGCAATTGAATTGATATCAACACTTACGCCATCACTGTCTACTTTAATACCATTACCAGCCTTAGCTTTTACAGAGACGCCATTACTATCAACGTTAATACCATTGCTGGCCTTAACATCCAATCCTCCCCCAACTTTTACCCCCCAACCAAGATTCACAGATATTCCCGTAGGATCAACGCTAATTGTGTTATCTTTGGGTTTTACAGAGACACCATTCCAATTAACGTTAATACCATCGCCAGCCTTAACATCTAATCCATCACCTATTTTTATTCCCCAACCAAGTCTTACGGATATCCCTGTAGGATCAACGTTAATTGTGTTGTCTTTGGCTTTTACAGAAACCCCATTCCCATCAACATTAATACCATTACTCGCTTTAACTTTTACACCGTTTTTACTTAAACTTAAACCGCTGGCGCCACTTGATCCATGTGTATCACCTCCTTCTAGTTTTAAATAAATACCCGTATCGTCAGTAACTTGAATACCACCGCTATCCCAACATTTAACAGCTAAACCCTCTGTACTCAAGCTTAATCCGCTTACTCCACTCCAGTTATTACTGGAATTACCCCCTTTTAATTTTAAAAAAAGCCCAGACCCATCAGTTACCGTAATACCGCCTGCATTCCAACATAGAACACCGACGCCATCTTTATCAACGGAAATAGCGCTATTGCTTTTAGCTTTGACAGCGATATTACCTGTATTCACTTGAATACCATTACCTTCTCCCACACTTAATCCATTTTTATCTGCCTTTAAACCGCCGGTAGGGTTAGTTTTTACTGATAGCCCAGAGTTATTATTCAGTTCTAGTCCTGAATTTGGATTATCTGTTTGATCCGGTGCTTTGCCCATTGCCCGGCGGCCAATATCAGCAATATCAATCAGGTCTGAATAATCCGTTTGTAGCGGAATACTGCCCTCTTTAAAACGGTTTTTAAGTTCATCTGTTGAAGGTCCTGTTGATTCACTATTTTCTGTATTGGATTGCGAAGTCGATAGGTTATATTCTTTTTCCATTTTGCTTACCTTATATAATATTGAATTATTTTGTTTTAAATACCCTGTGATTGTTGCCGTATAATGAAATGGCAATCAGAGAGAATATTTTATTTAACTCTGAAATCGATATTATTCAACGGGTATATTTTTGCGATTATTTTTACTTAAATTTAGTATGAACTTAAATTTTTGGTACATATAATAACTGATTATCTTTTATTACTTTTTCGTTCCATTCGGTTCCAGAGTCGCCAATAACTTCTTTGCGCTGCTGTTCAGTGGCGATTCGCATATTACCGGTACCGGTTGCCGTTGAAGGTAGACGCCCTAATGTTAAGGTTTCTAAGATATTATAGGCTTCATCACCCAGAGGCGCGCCATTGTTCTGCCAACGCTGATAAGTACTGGCAAAATTCTTGAAATGTTTTGGTGATAACCAGTGGAAAATCATGGAAAGATGGGCGGGAAATTCGGCTAAGATCTCTGTTTTTACCCATGCCTCCAGTTTATAAGGATCGACCTTATCATTCTCAATAAGTTGACGATTAATCACTACACTGACGATAAATGAAAAACGGTCAGCCAAGGCGTATTTTTCATTGGAGAAATACCAACGATAGCGCCATGCGTCTTCTTTTTTCGGAAAATCATATTGTTGGCCTGATATTTTTTTAAGTAATATTCGGCCTTTAATGCGATCAAATTCCATTACTTGTGCTTTAAGTGCATAATCGGCGGGAGAATCATTATTAACTAATGTTTTTGTAACTAATGTTTTTGTCGGCGGCCCATCGGGGGTAATGATATATTTCAGGGTGATTTCATCATTGACTTCAATCATAGCAGGGAAGGGGCTTTGGGTGCTGGAGATGATCCAACGTTCATCTTCTGTTCCCGTTTGATATGTCTCACTGGCATAAACCAGTTGATAATCCATATCTTCCATCCATACCGGGCTATTGCGCCAGCGTAAATTACCTTGTTCAAACGCGGTTTTCACGCGATCTAAATTACGCTCTAGATAACTGCTATTACGGGTGTCAAGTGAGAAGGCGTCTCCAGTAATATCAGTGATCATTTGGCCCCGTAATGTGAATTTTCTGTCGCCCTCAATAATGATCAGATTAATCACTTGACCATGCAATAATTGGCCTGCCGTTCCTTGCTGGGTAATGATTAATTGATGGTTTTTAGCATTAGGCTCACTTTTTATTTCTAGCTTATCGGGTTTCTGTTCGCTGTCGAATTTTTTGTCAGGTTTTACCGGTAATAACTGACGATGTTCAATCAGATAGAAAGGTAAATTAGCCAAATTGGGTTTTTCTTTGAAACATTCTCCTCCCAGGCCAATGCGGGCGGCAATCCGTTTTTGCAGCGCGGACACTTTATCAACACGAATATTATTACGCTGATAGGTTAATTCGGGTTGTTGCGCCAAATAACCGCGTTGAGTAGAGAGAAAATCCAATGAATCCAGAGTGAGTGGTCTGGCCGCGCGGTGGGTACCAAAATATTCCAGTAAGTAATTCAGGATTGATAATTCTTTTGTGTAATTTTGTGCATGGATACCGTCATCACTGTTAATTTGGGAATCATTATTTAGTTGTTTGATTAAATCGGGCATGATTTCTTGATGGACTTTCTGACTGACAGTATTGGCTTTAAAAGGCCATTGTGCGCCGTATACCGTATTTCCCCGTTGTTTAAAGGCTAACAGTTTCGGCAAGATAGCGAGTTCGGCGCAGCCGTTAGCCAGTATCTGTTCAAACGGCAATATAAATTGGTGCAGGTGTACTTGCTGTTGAGTCTCCGCGTAGGTCTGTAATCCATAGCAGGCGGGTAATTTATTGCTGACTGGATAGTAGTCCAAAACTTTACGATGTTTGCCCCAGTTTAATAATTCGGGCTGCGTCTCGATTAAGGGTTCTGCAATAATCTTGCTCGCTATATCTTGTTTAGAAACGGCGACTTTTACGCCGCCTTTGGCGGTAATGATGAGCGGGCTTGCTGGCGAGGAAATTAAGCTTAGGGGATCGTTACCCCATAGTCTGGGATAATATCCTTGAGCGATGGTCCAGGACCAATTATCGTCCGTCAGCGGAGAAATATTTTCATCGTGCTTGCCTAATGCCAATCGAGTAATACTTTGTACCCCGGGGATAGCCAGTAAACGATTAGCCAGATGGCTGAGCTTTAATTCTGTCGGCTTGGTGTAATCTTTGGCCGACGGTAATTCGGGTATCCAGCCGTGGTGTAAATAAGGTCCCGCGAATATTTCTTCATTGCTATAGCCTAATTCTTTCATGGCTTGGGTGGTATAACGTAACGGTGTTGCCAGTACCGTTTGTGTTGTTGTTATATAGACTTTGGCGAAGATGTCAGTAATATCTTTAACGTCATCATCCAGTTCAATATTAAGCTGTAAGAGAAAATCCGTTGGTTGTAGCCAGATAATTTTACTGACGGATTCCCCTAGATTACGGTTGTTTTTTAAGAAAGCCGCCAGACTTTGCTGCGCCAATGTTTTATCGGACTCAGTTTCCCGATTAGGGAGTAAATAAAGCCAGTAATTGCCTCTCAGTGTTAATTGTTGACTGTCTGGCGTTTTAATAAAACTGTATTCGCGTTTTTCTTTGTTATACCAATATTCATAGCGTTCGCTTGCAGGTTCACGAACTAGCTGTACGTCGTTAAAGAAGAAATAATCTGCATTGTTGTTATCGCTACTATGTAAATCCAGTAAGGCGCGGCGATAATCGTCTGCGGTAATCGGGCCGCAGGTCAGCATTTGTTGTGGCCCGAATTCCTGTGGAAAAATGCCATCGTCCGGTGTCTGTTCTTGTTTTTCGGGAGTAAGCAGATCGCGCAGGGGGAGCGAATGGCGATAGGCTAAATCGGATGCGCCATAACAACAGGCTTCTAATAAGGTAATTCCGGGATCATTTTCCGCTGTATTGCTCCAGAGTTGGCCGGATTGTTGCTCAATCACTGTCTTAGCCTGAGTCAGTAAGGTATCAAAGGCAATATCGTCTTTAACGATGGGAAACAGGGCATCCTGATTATTCATGGTTTGCTCCTTTATTAGCGAAACTCTTTTCTGACCAAACTAAAATCAGTACTTCATTATCAGCGGCTTCTACACTGTCGCCGATTGCTTCTACGGTTTGGGATGATTTTTTCAACGTTAAGTTGGTGACCCGTTCAACTAAAGGTGATTGCTGAATCTTGGCTAATAATGGGTAGTAATCAATGCGATTACCGGTTGTTGCGCCGATAGCGCTATCTTCCGCCCACGGCATATATTTTCGGCTGAGTTCCTGCTGTAACTGATGACGGCCGTAGTCGGGATTTATCCCTGTGACAAATACCAGTTGATAGCTGATCAGCACGTCAACGTAGGTAGGGTTGTCGATTTTGACGGTGGTCCAGGGACTGCTGAGTCGGCTTATCCAGTCGGCCATTTCCGCCAGTCTGGCCGGATTCAGGATTGGGCGTAGCGCATCGTCGTTATCTTTGTAACGGCTGTTAGGGATCACAATCAGTTGTTGCGTTTCAGGAGCCGGGATTTTGGTTAATTCATTGGCGGAAGGGTATTTGACATCAAATATGCTGATAAAATTCTCTTTCAGTAGCGTAACGATATTATCCCAACTTAAGGCACGGTTACGATGGGACAATCGGGGTGGAATTCGGGTGAGAAAAGCAGGCTTTGTTTCTTTCGGCCGACCATTCCAGGAAATCCAAGGTTGTGTCACACGGCTAATGGCGACGGATGTGCTGACGGTTTGCTTAATACTGTCGGCAGCCAACCCATTGATAAAGTGATCATTTTCAATACTTTCTGGGTTGATTAACGTGGCAGTGGCGGCGTTGTACAGTATGCCTTGCATTCTTGGGTAATCTTGAGGGGCGGTCTGCTGAGTTATCTCCGCTTTCAGCCAGTATCGTCCTGTCGGCATCAAGGCGGCTTGATTTGATGCGTCCTGCGGCAATAACGTACTCCATATCCCCCGGTCAAACAGGTTGTGAGTTTGATCGTGAACCAGTTGATTTAATGGTTGCCAGGTGTTTTGCTGATTCAGATAAGACCAAAATAGCGTAAGTTCTTGAATTCCGACCAGTTGCCAGTATAGGGATAACGTTTGTCCCGGCAACACGTTGGTGAAACCCAAATAGAGCGCGTCATTGGCGAATGAAGGAAGTTCTTGGTTTGGGTTTCCCCAACCAAAGGGAGTCAGGGGATAAACGGTGTATTGTTCAGTTTTTACTTTAGCGCTGAATGTGATTTGCAACGCACTGATTTGTGGGGTGTAGGGTAAATTTTTACCGGTCGGATCTTGCCAGTATTGGCTGTGCATAAAATCCTGTTCCGCCAATTCTATGCGCACTGATGCGGGCCAGTCATTGGGTGAGGGGCTATCGGTAACCGAGTAGTCCATTGCCGGTAAGGTAAAACTCAGGCTTTGCCCTTGAGGTACATCGGTTCCGCCAAATAATGACTGGGTTGCATTGAGCGCCTTTCTTCCCTGTGGAGTGACTAAATAACCCTGTACTTTAAATACGCCATTGTTGCCGGGTTTGGGATCATACTTTTCATACCATGTTGAAAAGTTCACTTTGGGTAAGCCAACCCATTGCGGAGTCAGGGTAAGCGTCGCATTTTCAGAACCATACCATTCAGGGGCAACCAGATTGAAGCCGGAACCCAACGAGGGAAATTGACCAAAGGGGAAACTGGTTTTATCTGTTTGTTCAGTTCCGCCATCGGAGGCATAGAGCACACTGCGGTTGCCGTTAATATTGATTGCAATACCGGTTATTTTGGGCAGTGTGGGTTGCTGAGTAGTGCCTAATTTTAATACCGGTACGTCGAATGTCATGCCATCAAGATTATCTGGCGGGCTGATAGGATCAGCCGTGGATGATAATCCCAGTTCAATACTCTTTTTGTCGATAAGTTTTACCGACAACGATAACCAGTGATCTTTTGCACTGATTTTAGCGGTAAGGTGTTCAGCTTGACCTTGCCAATCGCTTTCCAGCGTCAATGTGATATGACGTTCCCCTGTGGACATGGCAAACAAAGAAGAGGTAATCAGATAACCGGATAGAACCGCCACATCATTGGCTGTTGGGCTAAAAAGTTGAATACCGTTTTCGGGTAATGCAATGTTATCCGAGAGATTAAAGGGGATTGCTGATTGCCAGCCATTGTTGCCGTTTTTCCGATACCAACGCAGGTCGGTCAGTGCCCCTTGATTCGCCAATAAATCCGCGTCTGATGCATACTGTAACGAATTGCCGGCGCTATCTTGCCCAGCATCAAATAGCGTGCCTTGTGCTACCAAAAATTCCGCGTTATCCGTATTCAGCGCAACGCTGATGGCGACACTATCCGCCTGGGCGTTTCTGGGATTCAGTCCCAGTAATTCTCGATAATAAAGATCACGGTGTCGTGCCGGAAAGGTGTTTAATAATCGATTGGTTGTTTCTAGCAGTTTTAAAAAAGCCAGTATAAAAGCTTGGTGTGGCGGTAAAAGGCCATTGGCTTGATTAACTTGTTGGTAAATACTGGCTAATTGCTGAGGATTATTTTTCTCAATAAAGTAAAAACTATCCCAGAACTGTTTTTTATCTTGATCGAAAGGAATGATTGCGGCGTATTTTTTAAGCCAGTTTAAAATATCCAGCGTAGTTCTTTCATCAAGTTTAAAAGCAGTATTTGGCACGATAGCGGAGAGTTTATTATCTAACTCGGCCTGTCCCATATTGACACCACCTGTTATTTGAATGTATTCCTGATCAATTGTCAGGATTTAAAAATAAGGTTGAAGGGAGGATTTATCCGGCGCTGACGAAATATTGGCTGGCAATAAAACGGCCTTTTCCCATACTCGGCGTTGTCACATCCGGGCCGCTCGATGGATTATTCGCCGGTTGCGTCGGAGTGAAACGGGCGGTAAATTGCTGCCCGACCACGATCACCGCGGCAGAACTGCGGCAAAAGTTTGCCTGCTGGCTGGCATCCAACTGAGCAATAGTGACCATTCCCATACCGGGTATCGGGTGGCTGGGAGTAATATATTGCGCCTGAAATTGGACCTTTTTCTCGTCACCCACAATGGCGATCTTTTTGCCTTGAATCTGGGCGTGCCCGCTGCCTCTAATGGTTGCTGGTCCCAGAAGTGTGACTTGCCGGTTGCCGAATAAGGGTTCAAATAGCAGATTGTCGCCATCTGCCACTAATTGTTTACTCATAGGTTTACCCACATCTGGCCTTCGCTGACCTCAAGGATGCCATCAATTTGTTGGTTGATTTCGCTGCCTCTCAGAGCGTAAGTCACCTGAACATGTAGGGTATTGGGCAAGTCGGTTCTCTGATTTACCTGAATCATCGTGATTTCCGCGCGCGGTTCATAGCGCAGTACCCGTTCTTCAATGCGAGTTTGGATTTCTGCTATCAGTGCATCATTGATATTGGCAAACAGATAATCATTCAGGCCGCAACCATAATCTTCACGCATAATGCGTTCGCCGGGTTCAGTGAGAAACAGAATTTTCATGCTTTGGCGAACATTCTCCGCCCCTGCTGCCATTTGGACACCGGTGGGTATTTCTGGATGCGTATTATCTTTAATAAAAAACTGTGGCGGAAAGGCCCAACCCCGGCCATAAATATCGGCTAATATGTTGTCTGTCATTTTGCTGTCCTATTATTGTGCTAAGTTAATTTTCGCCCCTTTAATATCGACGCCGGATTTTCCAGCGGCTGACAGAGATTTTTCAGCCTGTAGGTTAATTTCCTGGGCTTTGGTAATGAGATTCTTCGCCGAATCTAGCGTGATATCTTTATCCTGTTGCAGTGATAACGCATGTTTTCCGCTATTAAGGGCGGCAATTTTATCTTGATGATTGAACACTAATGCTTGTTGAATATCCCCTTGTTTAATAACCAGAGTTTTGATTGGATTTTTTTCACTGGGTTCTAGCGGGGATTTATTTTTCGGGTTGTGCATGGCGCCTAATATCACCGGGAAGCGGGGATCACATTCAAAGAAGCCGATAATCACTTCATCCCCCGGTTCCGGGTAGAAACAGAACCCGCTTTCATGACTGGCATAAGGTTTACCCAGTCGGGCAAAAAGCACGCTGTTGGTTAAATTTAACGCCGGTATCCTGACCGGGATACGGTCCAGTGACTGCTTATCCTGTTGATATTTTTCCACCATCCCCACATGCAGCTCTTTAACCTGCGGAACCGCCGGTTCTGTCTCTGGTAACAAGCCCAGAGTTAACCGGGTGCGCCAGCCTTGCCGTTGATTGATGGTCTGACTGACGCCGGTGATAATCCCTTTACCATCCATGCCCTGACCAAAGCCGCTTAACGCCAGAACATCTCCCGGTTGATAGCGGCTATTCCCGGCAACTTCAACATTGCCGGAGACATTATCGCTTCGCAGGTTATTCATGATGCCTTGAGCAAGGTGTTTGGCTTGTTCATTATCTTGCGGATAGCTAAAAACCCATTGCCATGTCTGATCGGTTAAGGTTGCCAGATTGTCTGGCGCGAGTTGACCACTGCCAAGCCGGCTGTTTTTTGCCTGAGTGGCCTGAGACAGTTTTTGTTGGGCGATATCCCAGGATTGTACGCTCACTGCTTTGGGGCTGTGTCGGTTATCCCATTGCAGATCCGCCTCAAACAGCACAATGTCTTGATCGCCGCCACGTTGCTTAATGGTATGCACGGTTGATTGATTAAGTGATTCCGGCGTTGCCAGCGTGACAGTTTCGTTACCGGGTAATAACCAGATATTGGTCGCCGCCAGCCGGTTTTTTAAGAATTTCCAGTCATGGCAGCGAAACTGGACCATTTGCTCATGCTCAGTTTTAAGCTGGGGCGCCTGTTTTATCGTGACGGGTATACCCGCCTGACTGAATAGTTTTCTGATAATGGTTTCATCACTTTGTTGACTGAATAGCTGTGAATGAAAACCGTCAGTGAGCTTTTGCAGTGGATGTTTCGCCGTCAGGGTAACCAGACTGTCCTGACCTTTTAACTTAAGCGCTTGTCGAACAATGATCCCCTTAAACAACACGGTTTTTTGCAGTTGCACGATCAGTGCTTGATTGGGCCGACAGCTTGTCAGTTCAGCTTGCGCTTTGGCGGTAAAAATCGCGTTGGCGTCGCCGGCTACGCTAAGCGTGATGTTGGCTGTGGGGATACCGTTGATTTGATGGTTTACGGTCAGACTAACCACAGAAAACTGGCTGAGGGTTTTTCCCGCTATTTTAACGTCTATCGCCGGTATCTTCATGCGTCCCCCTGCGCTTGCAGCGTTTGCCCCGGGGTGAAATCATCCAGATTATCCAGATTGTTTTGCCAGGCGAGGGAGAGATAATCAATGCCGCCTGCCAGAGAAGCCCCGGCGCCTAAAGCGATTAACGGCAGAGAGAGCATATCGGTCACGCTGACTGCGGTGATCGGCGGTGATTTTAATTGTTGCTCAGTGGCTTGAATAACAAAGCTTTCGTCTGCGACTAAGGATAAGGTAGCGCTAGCCCGTAATGGCGTCGCATCACGATCAAATAGGGTGTAATTAATCGCAAGACCGCTGGCTCGGCAGGCGAAATAACCTTTGTTTTCCCAACGCATTTTGCCCCATTTGATTTTGAGGAAGTGGGGCACGCTGGTGCTGGCATCCACCGTACACAGGGCTTTCAGCGTCGCTAATTGGGTTTCTACCGGGATATTGTTGCCCGGCATGGTCGCGTCAAATAGCAGGACTAACGTCAAACCGGCGGGTTGCGATAACACATAGCGGCTGCTTTGGCTGGCATTGTTAACGCTTTCATCCTGTTGGTAGTGGGTTTGATAATCGAGTTGAATCCCATCAGGGTTATACATCGCTTGTAAGCTGCCTACGGAGATTTTCCCTTCCCGGTCTTTAAAGGCGGTCAGGGTGAGTTTGGACAGGCTGCGCTCAATTAAGCTCATAATGGCCTCCTGTTTCACGCAACGCCTCTAACACTTCCCGCTTGACGATCTCGATCAGACGGGCGTTATCCAGCGTCTCTTGAGCTAACGTCCGTGGGGTACCGGGTTCATTCACAGAATCGACGACTTTGGCCTGAATAATCAGCTCTTTAATTTCGACGGTCATACTTTCACTCCTAACCAGCGCATATCTTGATAACGTAGCTCCAGTGAGTTCACCAAAACGGTGTTGCTATTGGCGTCAAAGTCGCCGGTGGACCAGCGCACCGGTAGCGCGTTGCTTAATGTCCAACTTGCTACCGGTAACGAATGTTCATTCAGTAACATAATCACGACATCGGCATAGACCGCTTTTTCGCCCCGCAGGACGCGATCAAACACCAGCGTCAGCGGCGTCACAGTCATCACGCCGCGCTCCAACACCAGACTGCCATGTTGGATTTTTTCAGCCAGCCAGGTATTTCTGGCGTTTTCTCCGCCCTGACTGTGTTGAGTCGTTTGCAGTTCACGGCTCAGGCCCGATATGCGTTGAAAGGCGATATCCAGTGGACTGGGAATGTTGTTAAAAAGAAAACTGGCGATAAAACGGTGTGACACTGCCGGGGTGTAGAGGTTGTTCATATTTTGCCTCTGTTTAACTTTTGCTTCTGTTTAACTTAGCGGGTGGTACCGGTACGGGTATCGAATGTCAGGCTTAGCTCAATAAATTCGGCTGGAATTAGGACTGCGAGGCTGATTTTTATGATCATTTTTCCGGCCCGTATATCGGTTTCATTCATTGATTCGCCCACACCTAGCAACACCTTGAACGCTTGATCTTCTTGGGTGCCTCGTAGTCCGCCGTTTAACCATAACTGGCGCAGCCAGTTATAGGCTTGTCCTTTAAACTTCATCCAGGTGATGGCGTTATTGGCTTCAAAGACGAAGGCCCGGCCTAGTTGAGTCATATGAGCTTCGATATAAGAAACCAGACGGCGGATTTGGATATAACGCCAGAGGGAACCGGGAGTGTTGTCCAAGGTTCGGCATCCCCAGATCCTAATGCCTTTGCCGGGAAAGCTGCGAACCAGATTCAGCGAGGCGCCATCCGGGTTAAACAGCGCATTGGCTTCAATATAAGCGCGTACTGGGCTAATCACTTTGGCTAACGCGATGTTGGCCGGAGCGGTCCATACGCCTTGTTGGTTATCGTTACGCTGAATGACGGCAGCTACTGCGGCGGTAGGTGAAAGCACGATAGGGTTTTGCGTTTTATCCTGATAGGCGCTTTTTAGCAGCGGCCAGTATACAGCGCCCCATTGTCGATCAGCGGAAGAAAACTGTTTTAAACACTCAGCGGCTAATGTGGGATTGTCTGGGGCATCCAATAACCCCATGATACCGCGTCGGCTTTTGCAAAGATTGAGCGCTGATTGCCAAAATTGTAACCAAAGATCTCTTTGGGTATAGGAAACCTCTGTCTGATTAAAGCGGATAACATCCGGGGTGATAATCAGGGTAATGTCGTTCTCTGCGGCAATCGTTTGAGTCAGCCACGCTTGTTGCAGGGCAGTGATCAATGACGAAAAATCGCTTAATTGTTTCTCCGTACCTAATGACAGTACATAGGCTTGTTGACCGCCGTTTTCAAAGAAATGGCGCACGGAATAGTACATTAATCCTGACTCAGGAAATGACCGGGCAAAATCGGCCAAACTATTGAGCTTGATAGCGGTTTTATCGTCATCGTTTTTATTGATCGGAGAGGGGGTATAACCAATAAAAACCGGTATACCGATAAACGTGTCATCCTGTTTTGGGGATATTATGTTTTCTGTGACGGTGACGCTCGGCTGTGTTATTTCCATTATCGTCTCCTTAACGGCTGAATAGACGCGGTGTTTAGCCGCGTCTCAGTACGATTACTGTGCTACGTTTTGTGAAAACTGAAGGATAATAAATTCAGCCGGACGTACCGCGGCCATGCCCACTTTGACAATCATTTTCCCTTGTTTAATGTCGTCGTCGGACATGGTGATCCCTTTACCAATCTGAACAAAATAGGCTTCTTGTGGTTTATTTCCCGCTAATGCCCCTTGTTGCCATAAGGAATAGAGATAGTTGTCAATGGCCGACTTCACCCGTTCCCAGGTGGGCTGGCTGTTGGGTTCAAAGACGACGGATTGCATAGCTTGTTTGATATCCCGCTCTGCGCTATTAAAGAGACGCCGTACCGGAATGTAGCGCCAGTTGTCATCATTTTGCAGAGTACGTGCCCCCCATACCACAAATCCCCGATGGTTGAAGTAGCGAATGGCATTGATGCCCTGCTGATTCATGGCGCCTTGTTGATCGTCATTGAGCCGTTCAGCGACGTCGCTAATTCCGCTTAGCACGACATTCGCCGGGGCTTTCCAGACGCCGCGGCTGACATCAGTGGCGCAGTAGACTCCCGCCATGACAGCACTGGCAGGAATGGTGTTGCCGCTAGAGGCTATTTTGTCCTGTATTGCGTTAACCGCTTGTTGGTAGACAGTGAGATTTTTCTGTTTAAGTTGCGCCAGATTTTTGATTGCATCGGGTTTTGTTTCTGCATCTTCATAACCTGAAACTGCGATCAGGCTATCTTCCACTGGAATAAGTTGTGAGACTTTCACCGCCGGATAGTAAGTTGCGGTTTGCGATTGCACATTAACGCCCGGTATGCTGGTTTTAGTTTGGCTGTCAGCGATCAGGAAGTAGCCGGCATTCAGTAATGACGGTGTGAGGCTGTTATATATTTGACTTTGGTAACTAGCATCCTGTTCAGGGCAGACGATTAAGGTAATCTCCAGAGCTTGCTCAATTAACTCGGGGATTAATGCTGTGGTGGCGGTCTCTTGGGGATTAGCAACTGGCAGGATATAGCAAGGTCCGCCGCCATTTTGAAAATAAAGTTTTACCGCATCGCTACTTGTTGTGTAGGTACCGACAGTCACAGCGTAAGTGTAGCCGGAGTCTGCGTTAACAGCGATATTGGCAGTAGCAACGATATTAGTAGAGGCAACAGCCGCTGCATCGCTTTCAACATTCCCGGAAGGAGGAGAGGGAGGCGGTGGCGTTGGTTTAGTCGATGTTATGGCGATTGACGTAATACAACCGACATTAAATAAATTTGTAAAATCCAGCCAGCTACTAACACGTATCGCTTTTAGGGGTGAGCTAGTTTTTTTGGGCTGGAAGCGGCCGATAAAAACCGGGATTGCGGTGTTCCCGTGGCTGATGGAGAGCGATAATGACGCATCTTCTTCAATATAAACGCCGGGGTAGGTCGGTGTTGTTGGCATGTTGCCTCCAATTATTGTGCGACATTCTGTGTGAACTGCAAGATAATGAATTCGGCTGGACGAACCGCGGCCATGCCGATTTTGACGATCATTTTGCCCTGCTTGATATCGTCATCCGTCATGGTGACGCCTTTACCGATTTGAACAAAATACGCTTGTTCAGCTTTGTTACCCATCAATCCGCCTTGCTGCCAGAGGGAATGGAGATAGTTATCAATTGCCCGACGTACAGCTTCCCAGGTTGGTTGGCTATTAGGTTCAAACACCGCGAAACTCATGGCGTTTTTAATATCTCGTTCCGCGCTGTTAAACAGGCGGCGAACCGGGATATAACGCCAGTTATCGCTGTCTTCAAGGGTTCTGGCTCCCCAGACCAGCGTACCGCTCTTAGGAAAGGTACGGATCATATTCAGCGCCTTGCCTTGGTTATATTTTCCTTGCAGGTCATCAGTCATCGGATATTTAGGTTGTAATCCGCCCTGAACAGGAACGTTGGCGGGAGCTTGCCAGACGCCTCGGCTATTATCGACACTGGCATAAATACCGGCCATGACGGCACTAGGTGGAATATCAACCAAGGCTTTCTTTTCTCCCCATTCAGCGGTCAGCCAGGGGTAATAAACCGCGCCATATTGGGTTGCCGGATAAGATTTAACAACATCGTCTGGTTGTAGGCTGGAGGTTATTTGGGTTGTAGGGCCATCAAAAATGGCGAATAATCCTTTGCCTAATTGACAAAGTATCCCAACGGCGGTGGTGATCTCTTCTCCAGCGGCCACTAATAGTGTGACATCATCAAGTACTGGAACTTGCTGTTCTAAATCTTGCGTTTTGATGAGGTAGCCATATCCGCCGCCGTTAATAAAATAGGCCCGCAGTGCGATATCAAGTTTATTGGCGGGATCAAATTGTCCACCTTTTAGCGTCAAATATTCCAGCCAGCTACCAATGCGAATATAGGGCTTACCTGATATTAATGAATTATTATTTGCGACGGCAAAAGCAGGCACTGCTGTTGCGCCTGAACGAACAGAGAGTGCTGGTGTAGCGTCCTCTTCAATATAAACGCCGGGATAAGTTGGGGTTATTGGCATATTGCCTCCAAGTTATTATGCGATATTTTGCGCGAACTGTAGGGTGATGAATTTGGTTGAATTAATGAGCCATGCCAATGTTGATCATCATGTGTTAGCGCATAGATAATTGGCGATGTCAGACAATTGTTTTCTTCAATTTAAACAACGTAATAAATCGTTATTGTGATCTATTAAGGTGCTTGAATAGTGACTCGATCCGCAACCAATGCTATTTCTTGAATAGCGATATCATTGCTGGCGGCGTCAAAAGAAGGGGAGGTGAATGACGTTGGGAAGGCATTTGTCACATTCCAGGTCATCAAAATTTCGGTGCCGGCTTCGTTAGTCAGGCTAATGGCGATATCTTTTTTCTCAACTTGATTAAGTTGAATAGCATTAATCCAGTCAAAAAGCTTAGTGTCGCCAGAGAAGACGCCTTTACGCAGAGTAATATTGATCGATTGGCGTTGGCCCGGCATTTTATAGTAATTACCGGTACCATCTTTATATTCTATGACATCATGAGAGATATCGAGCCCGGAAACGTTGTTGAAAGGAATTTTCTCATCACCAATAGAGACAACAAACCGATAAGCAGGAATCGGATAGTCAACAGCAATTTGTTCTGGAGTTATAGCCATGATTTTTTCCTTGATTGTTTACATTTGAAATATAAGAAAAACGTCTATTACGTTGTTTTCCTTAGTACCTAACGATTGGGTATAGCTACCGCAATAACCTGATTTATAGAGGTTATTCTTTATATGAAATAACTTGGAATCTATTTCATTTCATTACAAAAAAGCCAAATAAAATAGCCTCAATGGGCTAGGTAGTTATTTGACGATTATTTAAATCACCTTACGTGAAACAAAATGATTATAGATACGGAATTTCCAAGTGCGATTATCAATTAATAATAATAATGATTGTTAATTGATATAGCAGGTTTTGATAATTTTATGCATCAGCATATCTTGATTGATTTCTATAACAGGGAAATAAAAACAGATCGTAACTTTAATCTTGAGTAATATTTCACATCCGTACTGTTGCGTATTGCCAGATGGTTGTGTTTTATTTTTCAGGTTATTGTTTCAAGAGTGAATAAATCATGGTAATAAATGAGGCTATTTTCTATTGGTTGGGGTAAATAGATTGGTTTTTTTTCTGTTTATGATTCTACCGATAAATTAATAATAAAGTCAAAAACTAATCGCATCAATGATTACTCATAGAAATAAATTAAGGTGTTTATTGAAAATAAATGTGATAGGAATGTGGTATTTAATATATATTGGCTTACATAAATATATTTTAAATAGTTATGCAAGTGGTTTTAA